>JANNGY010000651.1:0-9429 GCA_031404095.1 Betaproteobacteria bacterium
GCGCGCTCGGAGTGGTGATAGGTGTTGTGCGGGCGAGGGGCGAGCTCGTTGCTTCTTCATCGAACTGCAAGCGCCGCTGGGCCTCGAGCGCGGCGAAGTCGTCGTCGCTCACGTCGCCGGTGATGTAGCGGCCGTCGAAGCAGCTTGCTTCAAAGCTCGCCACACGCGGGTTCAAGGCGCCGACGACGCCAGTTCTTTTCCCTGATGGCGATTGCCATCGCCGCGCTCGCCCCCACCGCCCACGCCCAGCCCGATCCCAACAAGGTGTTGCGCTACGCCTTTGAAATCGCGGAAACCACCATGGATCCGCAGAAGGTTAGCGATGTGTATTCCAACATCGTCAATGGCGCCGTGTTCGACGCACCGCTGCGTTACGACGTCCTGCACCGCCCCCCGAAGCTGGTCCCCAATACGCTGGTGGAAATGCCCGAGGTTTCAGCCGACTACCGCACCATCACCCTGCGGGTGAAGCCGGGCATTTTTTTCGATGACCACGTTGCATTTGGCGGGAAGAAGCGCGAGCTGGTTGCCGAAGACTATGTGTATTCCGTCAAGCGCCTGATGGATCCCCGGCTGTCCGCGCCGCTGCTGTCGGAGGTGGAAAGCTACCTTGTCGGCAGCGATGAATTCCTCAAAAGTGTCCGCAAGAAGAACAAAATGGATTTCGATACGCCGATCGAAGGCCTCCGGACACTCGACCGCTACACGCTGCAAATCAAACTGGTCGAACCCAAGCCCAACTGGATCTACAACATTGCGGATTGCCGCGTGATGTGCGCGGTCGCGCGTGAAGTCGCCGAACATTATGGCGACGACATCGGCGGCCATCCGGTCGGCACCGGCGCGTGGCGCGTGGCCTTCTGGCAACGTTCGTCAAAGATTGTATTTGAGCCCAACCCTAATTATCGAGAACTCTATTACGAGGCCGAACCGGCGCCCGGCGATACCGAGGCCGAGGCCATCCTGGCGCGCATGAAGGGCAAGCGCCTGCCGCTGGTAGGGCGGATTGAAGTGTCGATCATCGAGGAGCGACAGCCGCGCTGGCTGGCGTTTCTGGGCGGCGAGCACGACCTGCTGTGGCGCATGCCGGAGGAGTTCGCCAATGTCGGCGTTCCCAACAATACGCTCGCGCCGAACCTGCGCAAAAAAGACATCCGCTTTTCGCAGACAGCGGCACTGGACATGACCTACATGTATTTCAACATGGAGGATGCCGTGGTCGGCGGCTATACGCCGGACAAGGTCGCCCTGCGACGCGCGATCTCGCTGGGCTATCAGACCGATGACGAGATTCGAATCATTTACAAATCGCAGGCCTATCCGGCGCATACGCCGTACCCGCCCGGCGTCATTGGCTACGACCCGAATTTCCGCACCAGCGCCAACGAACACAGCCCGGCCAAGGCCAAGGCCCTGCTCGACATGTACGGCTACTTTGACTGCGATGGCGATGGCTACCGCGAGGCGCCGGGATGCAAGCCGCTGGTGCTTAAAAGCAATTCGACGCCAACTGAACGCGACAAGCAGGTGGACGAACTATGGCGCCGCAGCATGGACGCCATCGGCCTGCGCATCGAGTTCCGCAAGGCCAAGTGGCCCGATCTGCTGAAGGAGTCGAATGCCGGCCTGTTGATGATGTGGGCGCTGGCGGTGGCGCTGGGCCCCGATGCCAATAGCGTGCTTCAAAACCTGTATGGCCCCAATGCCGGCTACAAGGGCAACCGCGCGCGCTTCCGGTCCGCCGAATACGACGAAGCCTATGTCGCCGCGGAACGCCTGCCGCACAGCCCCGAACGCACGGCGCTCTACCAGAAAATGTCGAAAATCATCGTGTCCTATGCGCCGTTGAAGCTCAACACCCATCGAATCACTACCGATATGTGGCACCCGTATGTGATCGGCTTTCGCCGGCCGCTGGTGCAAACGCAGAACTGGTGGCGCTACGTCGATATCGATCTTGAAGCCCAGAAGAAATACCGGGCGTCGAACTGAGTGCGCAAGACGTGGATTTCTCTTGGTTTGGTGGGCTTGCTGCTGGCAGGTTTCGCCAATGCCGCCCCAGCCGCCGATCCGGCGAAGGTCCTGCGCTACACGTTTCCGGTGGCCGAAACCGGCTTCGACCCGGCACAGGTGGTCGACCTCTATTCAAACAATATTGTGGCGGCCATTTTCGATCCGCCGCTCACCTATGACTACCTCGCCAAACCGCTCAAGCTGATTCCAAACACCCTGGTCGCGATGCCGGAAGTCTCGGCGGACCAGCTGACCTACACGCTGCGCGTTAAGCCGGGCATCTACTTTGCCGACGACCCGGTGTTCAAAGGCAAGCCGCGCGAGCTGATCGCCGACGACTACGTCTATACGGTCAAGCGCCACTTCGATCCCAAGGTCAATTCAAAGCATTTCGGAGAATTCGAGGGCCTGCTGGTCGGCATGGATGAGGTGCTGGCCGATTCCCGCCGCGGCGGGAAATTCGATTACGACCGGGTCGCCGAGGGGCTGAAGAGCCTTGACCGCTACACCTTCCAGTTCAAGCTCAAGCGCCTGCAGCCGAACTTCCTGTACCTGATGGCGCATCAGACCTGGATGGCGGCGCTCTCCCGTGAAGTGGTTGCGCATTATGGCGATCGCATCATGGAGCATCCGGTCGGCACCGGGCCGTACCGATTGGCGGCATGGACGCGATCGTCGCGGATCGTGCTGGAGCCCAACGTCAGTTTCCGCGAAGCGACCTGGCAGGCCGAGCCGGCAGCGGACGATCCCGCCGGCCAGGAACTGTTAAACCGCAATCGCGGCAAGCGCCTGCCGCTGATCGGGCGCATAGAAATCAACATCATCGAAGAGAACCAGCCGCGCTGGCTGGCATTCCTGAATGAAGAACACGATTTCCTTGAGCGTCTGCCCAGCGATTACGCCAATATCGCCGTGCCCAATAACCAGATTGCCCCGAACCTCGCCAAGCGTGGCATCCGCATGGAGCAGTTTCCCGGGATGGAACTGGTGTTCGCCTATTTCAACATGAATGACCGTGTGGTCGGTGGCTATGGGCCGCAGCAGGTGGCGCTGCGCCGGGCGATTTCGATGGCCTATTCGAACCTCGATGAAATTCGCATCATTCGCAAGAACCAGGCGATTCCCGCCTATCAGCCGATCGGTCCCGGCGCGACCGGTTATGACGCGGCATTCCGTACCGATGCCGGTGACTACAACCTGCCGAAAGCGAAAGCCTTGCTCGACATGTACGGCTATGTCGATCGCGACGGGGATGGTTTCCGCGAGTTGCCGGGCGGTGGGCCGCTGGTGATCGAGCAGGCGACGCAACCGGACCAGCTGTCCCGGCAGATCAGCGAGTTGTGGCAAAAAAGCATGGATGCACTCGGCGTCAAGATGACTTTCAAGATTGCCAAGTGGCCGGACAATCTCAAGGCCGCCTACGCGGCCAAATTACAAATGTGGCAACTGGGTGATGCGGCGGTGATCCCGGATGCCGACACCTGGCTGACCCAGTACTACGGGCCCAATGAAGGTGAGAGAGGCAACATGCCGCGCTTCAAGCGACCGGAATACGACCGCCTGTACGAACAATACCGCACCACGCCGCACGGCCCTGAACGCCAGGCCCTGGTCCGGCAGATGGTGAAAATCATCATGACGTACGCGCCGGTCAAGGTGAATGTTCACCGCATCCATACCGACATGTGGCATCCGTGGGTGCTGAACTACCGGCGCCATGCCATGCTGCGGTCGAACTGGCAGTACCTCGATATCGACGTTGAGCGGCAGCAGGCGGCCAGGAAGCGCGACTGATGTCTTGCCGGGCCGTGCGACGAACGCATCAGGACCGCTTTTTTGGCCACGCGACGATAGCCATGGTGTTGGCGTTCGGTTTGTTCTTCGCAGGCGTCACTCTCGCGGCATCGCCGAAAACCATCCGCACCGCTTTTCTCATCGCCGAAACCACTTTTGACCCGGTGGTGGCCTCTGACCTGTACTCGAATACG
Source organism: Betaproteobacteria bacterium (assembly GCA_031404095.1). GTDB lineage: Bacteria > Pseudomonadota > Gammaproteobacteria > Burkholderiales > Usitatibacteraceae > UKL13-2. The sequence goes on from JANNGY010000651.1 coordinate 4,002, forward strand.
ATCAACGAAGCGATTTTTGACCCGCTGCTGACCTACGATTACCTGGCGCGCCCGGTCAAGCTGGTGCCGAATACAGCGGCCGCGCTGCCGCAAGTGAGCGATGAGGGCAGGGTCTATACGTTCAAATTGAAGCCGGGGATCTTTTTCGCCGACGATCCCGCGTTCGGCGGCGTCAGGCGCGAATTGACGGCCGGCGACTACGCTTACACGTTGAAGCGCCTGCACGATCCCCGCAACCGCTCGCCCTGGTTCTGGTATGTCGAGGGCAAGATCATCGGCGGCGAGGAAGCGACGGCGGCCGCAAAAAAAAGCGGCAAGTTCGATTACGACCAGCCGATTGCCGGCATTGAAACGCCCGACCGCTACACACTGCGCCTGCGCCTGAAGGACACCGATTACAACTTCATCTACATTTTTGCCACCGTGCAGACGGCGGCCATGGCGCGCGAGGCCGTCGAAAAATATCAGCCCGATCCCGGCGGCAATCCGGTCGGCAGCGGGCCGTTTCGCGTCGTCGAATGGAAGCGGTCGCACAAAATCGTGCTGGAGGCCAATCCCGGCTTTCGAGAGAAGATTTACCAGGCCGAACCTGGCCAGGACCCGGTCATGCAGGCGGTGAACGAGCGCATGAGTGGCAAGAAATTGCCGCTGGTGCAGCGTGTCGAGGTGACCATCGTTGAGGAATCACAGCCGCGCTGGCTGGCATTCCTCAACGGCGAAACCGATTATGCCAACGCACCGGTGGAGTTCGCAGGCAGCGCATTCCCGGGTGGAAAACTGGCACCCAACCTGGTGAAACGCGGGATGCAAGGGCAGCGGCACGTCGAGCCCGATCTTGTCTACACATTTTTCAATCTCGACCATCCGGTGGTCGGCGGCAACACGCCGGAAAAAATCGCCCTGCGCCGGGCCATCGCGCTGGCCTACAACTACCACGAGGACATCGACATCATTCGCAACGGCGGCGCGATCAAGGCGGAATCGCCGGTGCCGCCCGGGGTGCAGGGTTACGATCCGGCTTTCAGGACCTCGCAGGTGACCTACGATCCGCCCCGCGCACGGGCGCTGCTGGATATGTTCGGCTACATCGACCGCGACGGCGACGGCTTTCGCGAGACGCCGAGTGGAAAACCGCTGGTGATCGAACTGGCCTCCGAGCCAGATTCCTCCTCAAAACAGTTTCAGGAACTGTGGAAAAAGAATCTTGACGCGGTCGGCATCAAGCTCATTTTCAATATTGCCAAGTGGCCCGACCTCAACAAGCAGGCCAAGGCAGGCAAGCTGCAGATGTGGCAACTCTCGTGGGGTGCGGACTATCCCGATGCCGAGAATTTCCTGCAAAACCTTTATGGGCCGAATACAGACAGCGGCGCCAACTATGCGCACTTCCGCAATGCGCAGTTCGATGCGTTGTATGACCGGGCAAAGAAAATGCCTTCGTCCCCGGAGCGCACGGCGATCTACAACGAAATGAACAAATTGGTTGCCGCGTTTACGCCATGGATTCCGCAAACCCATCGCCTGCGCAGCGAGGTCTCGCAGCCATGGCTGGTCGGCTATTTCCGGCACCCGATCATCAATGCCTCGTGGGTCTATCTCGATATCGATGAGTCGAAGCGGGTGGCGAAGTGAGAGTCTCCCTTCGTAGGGTGCGCAATGCGCACCAATACCCGTTGGAACGAATGGCGGTGGTGCGCCGTGCGCACCCTACGTTGGTGACCGGCTACAGGAAGTCAAGCACTGGCGCGGTGTTCCAGCCTGTTTGCCGCGGAGAGGCGCGCCAGTGCGTGTATTTGGCATTTGGAATCCCAGGTAAGCCTCAAAATCCTGTCATCCCCGCGAACGCGGGGATCCACTCTTCCACACCTTCAGATGATTTGCGAAACATGGATTCCCACTTCGACCAACGGGAGCCCCCGTGGGACGCGGGGAATGACATTGACTTCCGGGATGTCGCGCGATGACGGGCCGATTGAGTCAAACGCGATTGCGAATACTGACGCCGGTGCTGATGGCCGGACTGCTAATGGCCGGCTGCATCTCGACTGCATTCGCGGCGCCCGAGAAGAAAACCCTGCGTTACGCCTTCCGTACCGCCGAAACAGGATTCGATCCGATGAAGGTTTACGACCGCTATTCGGTCGGTATCCTCGAGAATATTTTCGATACCCTGCTGACCTACGACTGGCTGGCACGGCCGGTGAAGTTGGTGCCGAATGTGGTCGAAACCGTGCCCGAAGCCGAGGAGAACGGCACCCGCTACACCTTCAGGCTGAAGCGCGGCATCTACTTCGCCGACGATGCGGCCTTCAACGGCCAGCGTCGCGAGCTGGTGTCGAAGGACATCGAGTACGGCATTCGCCGTTTCCGTGATCCGGCCAATCGCTCTCCCTACGAATGGCTGTTCGAAAACAAGATCGTCGGGCTCGACGAACTGACGGAAAAATCGAAAAAGTCCAGCAAGTTCGATTACGACACGCCGATTGCCGGCATCAAGATCCTCGACAAGTACACGATCCAGTTCAATCTCAAATCGCCGGATTACAACTTCCTGTATTTCATGGCCATGCCAAACGTGGTGCCGGTGGCGCGCGAGGTCATTGAAAAGTACCACGACGACACGCTGGCCCACCCGGTCGGTACCGGGCCTTACATTCTTAAAGAGTGGACGCGGCGCTCAAAGATCGTTCTCGAGCGCAATCCCGATTATCGCGGCCACACGCTGTCCACCGCGTTTGCCGATGCCAATGATCCCTGGGATCGTGAGGCCATCAAGGCCCTGGGTGGCAAGACGCTGCCGCTGATCGACCGCGTCGAGATCTATCCCATCGAGCAGGAACAGCCGCGCTACCTCGCGTTCGTCAACCTGGAGCACGACCTGCTGGAAGAAACACCTTTCGAGTTCATCGAGCAGATCCTGCCCAATGGCAAGCTGGCCCCGAACATGATCAAACGCGGCGCCAGCGTGTTCCGCGAGGAGCAGATGGAGATCACCTACGATCTGTTCAACATGAACGATCCGCTGATCGGCGGCTTTGCGCCTGAAAAGATCGCCCTGCGCCGGGCGCTGGTGCTGGCCCATGACCGCGCCCAGGAAATCGACATCATCCGCCGCCGGCAGGCGATACCCGCGCAGTCGCTGGCGCCGCCAGGCGTGGTCGGCCACGACGCCGCCTTTCAGTCGGGCAATTTCCTCGATTACAACCTGCCGCGGGCCAAGGCGCTGCTGGATATGTACGGCTATATCGATCGCGATGGCGACGGCATCCGCGAAACGCCAGCCGGCAAGCCGCTGATCATCACCTACAAGTACAATTCCGGCTCACAGGACCAGCGCCAGCTGGCCGAGCTGTGGGCCAAGTCGATGGCCGACGTCGGCATCAAGATCGAGACGGCGGAAGCGCAGTTTGCGGATTTGCTGAAGGACAAGCGGTTCGGCAAGTACCAGATGGCGAGCGCGGCGTGGATGGCCGACTATCCCGACGCGCAGAATTTCCTGCAGTTGTTCTACGGTCCGAACATCGACCAGTCGAACGACGCGCGCTTCAAGCTGCCGGAGTACGACCGCCTCTACGACAAGGCCATGACCCTGCCCGACAGCCCCGAACGCAACCAGCTATACCGCGAATTGTCCGGCCTGCTGCTAAGCTACGCCCCAAGCCGTTTTGGCGTACACCGGATTTTCAACCATATCCTCTATCCCTGGGTAAAGGGCTACAAGAAGCATCCGATCCTGTTTACCAGTTTCAGGTATCTCGATATCGACGTGGTGGGGCAAAAGGCGGGAACGCAGTAAATAGCGCAATGACCAACGGCACTGTCATCCCCGCGTATGCGGGGATCCATTTTTGATGGCAAAAACCTATTATGTTTACATTCTTGCCAGCCGTCGTCGTGGGACAATTTACGTAGGCGTGACGTCCGATTTGGTGGGAAGGGTATGGCAGCACAAATCTGGCTCTGTCGAAGGCTTCACGCGGAAATATGATGTCAAAATGCTGGTCTGGTACGAAGGAACTGAAAGCGTTGAAGCGGCTATCACGCGGGAAAAGCAGATCAAGAAGTGGAACAGATTGTGGAAGATTGAAATGATCGAACGGGTCAATCCTGAGTGGCGTGATCTGTACGCCGAGATTAGCGGCTAGTGGAGGTATGAAAATGAATTCCCGCTGTTGCGGGAATGACAGCTACACAGGGCCGTCATCCCCGCGAATGCGGGGATCCATTTTGAAGGTCGGGTGTTGGCAGAATGGGGTTTAGTCAGATCGATTGTACGAATGGATTCCCGCTGTTGCGGGAATGACAGCAGTTTTTTGGTGTTTGTGAAAAAATTCCTGCTTCGACGGGAATGACAATAAAGACGAGGAGGGCCCACCATGCTGGCCTATGTATTAAGACGACTTTGGCAAATGATTCCCACGCTGGCGGGGGTCGTGCTGCTGATATTTTTCCTGTTCAATGCGGTCGGTGGCGACCCGGCGCTGGTGCTGGCGGGCAAGATCACCAACCCGGAGCAGATAGCCAATATCAGGAAGCAGCTCGGCGTGGACGAGCCTTACTGGTACCAGCTCTGGGTGTTCGTGAAGCAGATCGTCACCTTCGACTTTGGCCGCTCCTGGGCAACCAATGAGGAAGTCTCCAAGATCTTCCTCACGCGAATCGGCCCGACCCTGACGATCATGATCCCGGTGCTGGTGCTGGAAACCGTCATCGGCGTGATCCTGGCCATCGGTGTGGCCTACGTGCGCGGCACCATGACGGATCGCCTCATCATGATGATCTGCACCATCGCGATGTCGATTTCGTTCCTGGTCTATATCATCGTCGCCCAGTACTACTTCGGCTTCAAGTGGGGCATCTTCCCGGTGCAGGGCTGGACCGACAGCTTCGCGAAAAACCTGGTGCTGTACGCGCCGCTGCCGATCATGCTGGCGGTGTTCGTCGGGCTGGCGCCGGCATTGCGGCTCTATCGCAGCTTCTTCCTGGATGAGATCAATCACGATTACGTGCGCACCGCCCGCGCCAAGGGGCTCGCGGAAAAGACGGTGATGCTGAAGCATGTGCTGCGCAACGCGATGATCCCGATCCTGACCAATATCGGCATTGCGCTTCCGGGCATATTCGTCGGCTCGTTCCTGCTGGAGACATTCTTCTCGATTCCCGGTCTCGGCCGCGAAATCCTGGTGGCGGTGAATCGCTCCGACTTCCCGGTGATCAAAGCGGCGACGGTGTATCTCGCCATGGTGACGATGATCATCAACCTCGCCGTCGACGTGATGTACAAAGCCGTTGATCCGCGTGTGACTTTCAAGTGAGGAGCGAACCATGAGCGCCGTACTGACCGAAGCCCCCATCGCCCCGCCATTGCACCAGGCCTCGCCCGGCTTATGGACGCTTGCCTGGCGACGCCTCAAGCGCGACAAGGTCG
>JANNGY010000652.1:0-14888 GCA_031404095.1 Betaproteobacteria bacterium
GCCATCGTGCACCGGTTTCAATCCACGCCGGTCAGCGGATTCGTCGGCAAGCTCACGGCCAACAGCCCCAGTTACTACGGCATGCATATTGCGCACATGGGGATTGCCGTGTTCGTCGTCGGCATCACCATGGTCAAGGGATATGAGACCGAGCGCGACGTTCGCCTGGCCCCGGGTCAAAGCGCCACCGAGCGCGGCTATGAGTTCAAATTCATCTCGGTTGGCGAAAAAGCGGGGCCGAATTACCAGGCGATCATCGGTCGATTCGAAGTGTTTCGCGACGGCAGGCAGGTCGAAGTGATGTTCCCCGAAAAACGCACTTACACCTCGACCGGCCAGACCATGACCGAGGCCGCGATTCACGCGGGACTCACCGGCGACCTGTATGTGTCGTTGGGTGAACCGGTCGAAAACGCCCGGGATGGCGCCTGGGGAGTGAGGATTTATGTCAAGCCTTTTATCGACTGGATCTGGTTCGGCTGCATTTTCATGGCGCTGGGTGGTGTGCTGGCCATATCCGACAGGCGATATCGCCTCAAGCCGAGGCGCAGCGCCGAGAGCCCCGCCGAGCCACCGCACGCCAACCAGCCACAGGAGACGGCGCGGCCGAAACGGGGTCGCGGGCGGAAAGCATCGCCGCAGGGAGCGGATTAAGCCATGAGCGAAACGGAAAACGGGAATCTGGCGCGCCTCTGGCGGTACTTGCTGCCGCTGGTGATCTTTGTCGTACTGGTAGGGTTCATGTGGCGAGGACTGTCGCTCAACCCGCGTGAGATTCCCTCCGCGCTCATCAACAAGCCGGTGCCGGCGTTTGTCTTGCCGCTGCTTCACGACCCGACCAAAACGCTGAGCGCGGCCGACATGAAGGGCAAGGTCTGGCTGCTCAATGTCTGGGGTTCGTGGTGCGTGTCTTGCCGCTACGAACATCCGGTGCTCAATGCGCTCGCGAAAAAAGGCGTCGTGCCGATCATTGGCCTTAACTGGAAAGACCGGCCTGAGGATGCGAAGAGCTGGCTGGTCAAGTTCGGCGATCCCTACAAGTTGTCGGTCAGCGACCTTGAAGGGCGCGTGGCGATCGATTTCGGCGTCTATGGCGCGCCGGAAACGTTCGTGATCGACAAAGCCGGGATGATCCGCTTCAAGCACACCGGGCCGATCAGTGAGGAAATGATGAACCAGACGCTGGTGCCGATGATCCAGGGATTGAATAAAGCATGATTGACTCAACAAACACCAGCACTGGCGCGGCTCCTGGCGCATTTCTGTCCGGAAAGGCGCGCCAGTGGCTGACCTTCATTTCGTTTGCGTCCCTGCTAGCCGTCGGGGCGGTATCGGCGCAAACCGCGACGCCGGAAATGCCACCGATGAAACCGGAACTCGAGGCTCGGCTGAAGAAACTGGAAACCGAATTACGCTGCCTGGTCTGCCAGAACCAGACGCTGGCCGAATCCCCGGCCGGACTTGCCGGCGACCTTCGCCGCGAAGTCCGGATGTTGGCCGAGAGCGGCAAAAGCGACAGCGAGATCAAGGAACACCTGAAAGCGCGCTACGGTGATTTCGTACTCTACAAGCCCGAGCTGGATGCCAGGACGCTGCTGCTGTGGTTTGGCCCTTTCCTGCTGCTGGCGGGCGGGGCACTGATTGTCGTGTTGGTCAATCGCCGCATCCGGCCCTCTCCCGCCGTGCCGCCGGCATTGAATGAACAGGATCGCGATCGCGCCAGCAAACTGCTCGGCGACGAGTAACCTTTGCAAACTATAGCGGCGCGCACATCACGACGCCCTCGTTGATCCATCCGTTATCGCGCACCAGTGCGGTGGCCAGCGAACGGCTGGTGGTGTAGCGGTGGTTCGATTCATTTTCACGCCAGCGATTGTTATACAGGCGCGTCAAGGCGAGGCTGCCCGCCGGGCAGGCGGCGTCGCGTGCATGCGTGATCCAGAAATCGATGCCCTCATCGATGGTGCCGTAGCCGCGTACCAGGTTGCATTCGGCCGGTTCCGCGGAGAAAAAATGGGTGAGGATGGCCGGGAAGAAGAACCGGCAAACGGGCGCCTGCGTGGCCACCCGCAATTCGGCCGGTCCCGGCAGGGTGTAGCCCTTGAAGGCATAACCAGTCCGCGACCAGCCCGGCCCCGCCAGCCCGCGGTCGATGATGTCCTTGTCGGAAGCGCGCGAAGTCATGAAATAGCGGCGAAAATTGGTGCTGTAGAACTCCTCAGCCAGCACTTCGCCGGCCCGCAGGGCGGTCGGTGCGGTGACATCGATGCGCACGGAATCATTCAGTCCGCCGCGCACATTCTTTTGCCGCGTCAGGCGATCGAGCGCATTCCGGTCGCCGTTGAGATGCGCCGAGAAAAAAGGAATCACCCAGCCAAAAACGTCATCGGCATAACTGACGGCATAGGTATGCTCGATGCCGGCCAGCGCCACCTGGTAGCGTGAGCCGCGGAAATTGTTCATTGCCTGCTCCATCAAGGCGATCGGGGCGGTGGTGTCGGCGGTGCCGGAAATCGACAGGTAGGGCGTGGTCACGTTGCGTGCGGTGGCGTTGTCGTCGCCGAACGCCGGCAGGAAATGCTGGCCGGCGTACGGGACATAGCCGACCGCAGCCTTGATGCGCGGATCGCGAACCGTCGGCTTTGAGCGCAGGCCGGGGTAGCTGGTGGTAATCTCGGCGCCGAGCAGCCAGGTCATGGTTGCACCGCCCATGCTGCCGCCGATGCCGCCAATGCGCGCGGCGTCGATATGCGCGCCGAATTGCGGATGGCCGAGCATGAGGTCGATGACGGCTTTCACCGACAGCGGGCGCATCGCCTCGAGTTCGACCACGCGATCAAAATTGAAGGCGATGTAGAGGAGATCTTCCAGGTCTTCAACCTTAATGCGCGAAAATCGCTTGTCGCCATGAAACGGCGCAGCGACGATATAGCCATAGCTCGCCAGCCGCACCAGAAAGTCGATCGACTTGCCGTCGATCGGGCTGCCGGCCAGCCCATGCGAAAACACCACCAGGGGAAAGCGCCCGCAATCGGCCGGCGGCGGGAAGATCGCGATGCACGCCTGTACGGCCAGGATCGGTGAATCGCCGATTCGCTGCATGCGCGGAATGACGACACCATCGGCCAGCGGATAGTCAGGCCGTTGGTTGCCCGCATCGGTGGGATAGCAGGTGATCACGACGAACTCGACGGTGCTGTTGCGGCGCTGCGAATAGAGGTCGTCGTCGGGCACCCTCGGGCGTGCCACCAGTGTATCGGTAGGTTCGAGCAGGATGTCGCCGATGTAATGATTGTCCGCACCCGTCCAGAAATCGTCGATGGGGATGCCAAGCTGTGCGACGCGGATGCTGTCCTGCGCGAGGTTCGAACAGGCGACGGGATGCGGACCCGCCGCGACCGGCAGCATTTCGACGCTGTGGTTGGGTAGCGCAGCCAGTGCCGGCCCGCTTGCGAGGCATGCCGTCACCACGGCGGTGCCATAAAGTCGGTACAGGTTGCGGCTGATGTCCATGCAATGCTCCAGGTTCGGCGTTTTGGTTCGGGTGCGGCGATGCGTGATAACCCGCTGAGCCGCAATCCGTAACGCACTCCGGGCGGATTTCTGGCATTCTGGGGATTAGTAGGACACCTCAGCGAGACTAATGTTCCGCCAGCACGGATAGACGACAACTTGGACGATATTGCAAGCTTAAGGCGCATCCTGAAGGCCAACCGCGTCATTGCCGTGGTAGGACTGTCGGCAAACTGGTGGCGGCCGAGCTATTTTGTCGCGAAATATCTGCAGGATCATGGCTATCGCGTGATTCCCGTCAACCCTGCCTACACGGAAGTGCTGGGCGAAAAGTGTTACGCCAGCCTGACAGCGGTGCCGGAAAAGATTGACATGGTCGACTGCTTTCGCAAGGCAGAGGAGATCCCGGCGCTGGCCGAAGATGCCATTGCCATTGGCGCCAGGTGCCTGTGGATGCAGTTAGGGGTGGTCAATGACGCCGCCGCGGCAAAGGCAGCGGATGCGGGACTCGACGTGGTGATGGATCGTTGCGTGAAAATAGAACATGGACGCTTGTTCGGTGGACTGAACTACGCCGGGGTGAATACGCGGGTGATATCGGCCAAACGCCCTGTTTGAGCCGCCGCGGCCGGCGCCGGGCTGCGTTTGATTGATTCTTCGTCACTCGTCATGCCCGATGGTCATTCGTCGCACGGCGCGGGGGGTTCAGGACTGGTTGCTTGACGATGGAAAGTCCGGCGTCCAATATGGGCCCGTCTTTGGAGGAATCTATGCAGGACTATCTGATTTGGACCATCCTGGGTTTCGTTCTCGTCATCGTCGAGTTGATGACAGGCACGTTTTACCTGCTGGTTCTTGGTGTGGGCGGGCTGGTGGCGGCATTGGCCGCCTGGATGGGTGCGCCTTTTCTGGTGCAGGTGGCGGTCGCCGGCGTGGTGGCGAGCATTGGTACCTGGCTGGTGCAGAAATGGCATGCCACGCAGCGCAAGGATGGCGACCAGTCGAACGCGATCGATGTCGGTCAGATGGTGACGGTCGCGGGCTGGATCAACCAGCCGGAAGGCATGCTGCGAGTCAAGTATCGCGGGGCGGATTGGGATGCGCGCATCAAGCCGGGCGACCTGGTCGCGGCCGGCACGGCGGTGGGCGGCATGCTTTATATCCTGGCGCAGGATGGGCAGTGCTGGGTGGTGGGCGCATCGAAACCGTCCGGCGCCAGTGCCTGACTTACGGCGAATGTTGAAACCAACACAAGCGACCCATCCTTGAAACCCAACAGCTTCATTCCCATTGTCGTCGCGCTGATCATCGGCGGCATTTCGCAGAGTTTCTTCGCGGGCTTCATCGCGTTCGTGATTGTGACCGTGCTCGCCAGCAAGATGCCCGATGAGTTTCAGAAGATCGTCGATGCCTTGAAGAAGGCTGCCGAGCAAGTTCAGCAGGGCCAGCAACAGCCGAAGCAAGCGCCATCCGGAACCCAGGCGCAGCACCAGAAAGCCGGTCAGCAACCCCAGTCCGCGCCGGCGACTTTCGCGGCCGCCGGCAAACACCATATGCCCGAGATGCTCAAGAACAAAACCGATACGTCCGGCCGTACCCGCACGGACAACGTTTCCATGAAATCCGCAGTTCCCGCAGTAATCGCAACGGTATTAGAACAACGCAAGGAGATTCCCATGTTTGTCAAAATGATCGTCGCCGTCATCCTCGCCGCCGCCGCAGGTTTCCTGACGCAGAGTCCGGGCGCCGCCATCGGCGTATTCCTGGCGGCGTTTTTCATCGCCCTCATCATCGAGGGCGTGCGCATCGTGCCGCAGCAAAACGCGTGGGTGGTCGAGCGCCTCGGCAAGTTTCACCTCACGTTGCAGCCGGGCTTCAACCTGATCGTGCCGTTCATCGATCGCGTGGCCTACCGGCATTCGCTGAAGGAAGTGCCGCTTGATGTCCAGGAGCAGGTGTGCATCACCAAGGACAACACCCAGCTCGCGGTCGACGGCATCATCTATTTCCAGGTGGTCGATCCGCGTCTGGCCAGTTACGGCACCTCCGACTATGAACTGGCGATCTCGCAACTGGCGCAGACGGCGCTGCGTTCCGAGGTCGGCAAGATGGAACTCGACAAGACGTTCGAATCGCGTGATGAAATCAATCACAAGGTCGTCAGCGTGCTCGATGAGGCGGGCCGTACCTGGGGCATCAAGGTGTTGCGCTATGAAATCAAGAGCCTGACGCCGCCGGAATCGATCCTGCGTTCGATGCAGGCGCAGATCACCGCCGAGCGGGAAAAGCGCGCATTGATTGCCAAGTCCGAAGGTGTGCGGCAAGAAGAAATCAACATCGCCGACGGCCAGCGCCAGGCGGCGATTCTGGCTTCTGAAGGTCAAAAGCAGGCGGCCATCAACAAGGCGCAGGGTGAGGCATTGGCGCTCACGACCGTCGCCGAAGCGACCGCGTCGGCAGTACGGCAAGTTGCATCGGCACTAAGCTCGGAAGGCGGCATGCAGGCCGCCAACCTGAAAGTGGCGGAGAAGTATGTCGAACAGTTCGGCAATCTCGCCAAGGCCGGCAACACGCTGATCATCCCGGCGAGCCTGGCCGACGCAGGCAGCTTTGTGGCGTCGGCCATGACCATACTGGACAAGGCCAAATTGGGTCAGGGACAGAAGTAGCGGACAAATTGGCCGCCGACGCAAGGCAACAACTCAAACACTGGCGCAGCTTTCCGACCTTTTTGTCTTGGAAAACCGCGCCAGTGCTTGAGTTTTACTTTTCCAAGAAGTTCTGTCTTACCGGCGAAGGCCGGTATCCAGTTCCGTTCAAATCCTAGACGCCACGAACAAATTGGATCCCGGCCTTCTCCGCGACGACACCGTTTTTGCGATTCATAGCAATTCCCTTTTGTGCTGACCGCGCGCTTTCGCCTGTCTCCGGGCGCCGCGCTTGACTGTATCTCTTTTGAGTTACATAATATGGGCGACAAAAAGGAGGACTGAATGGCTGCACAATCTTCAATGCTGCACGTCCGTGTGGACGATGAAACGAAAGCTCAGGCCACCGAAGCGTTGGCCGCGATGGGCTTGTCGGTATCCGATGCCGTGCGATTGCTCCTGCACCGCGTCGTGGTCGATCAGGCATTCCCCCTGGAACTCAAGGTGCCGAACGCCGAAACCCGCGCTGCGATGGCTGAGGCCGATCAAATGACCCGCGCGCGCCGCGCCCGTTTTGCCACTGCGGACAAGCTGTTCGCCGATCTTGAAAAAAAGCGCCGCAAGTAAGCGCGCATCGTTGCCACGGGCAGCGGACTACGCAAAGTCTTTCCTCAAAGACTGGCAGCGACTTTCGCACTCGGGCCGGTACGACATGAACCGGCTGAAGGAGGCGATGCTGATACTGATTGCCAACGACGGCCCACTCGGACCCGAATGGCTCGATCACCCGTTAAAAGGCGATTGGGAAGGCCATCGAGAATGCCATATCGGCGGCGATTTTCTGCTCGCGTATAAAGTCGATGACAGCGGAAAAAATGGACAGATCGTGTTTGTCCGCGCGGGAACCCATGCCGAATTGTTCAGCGAATGAGCGGGAAACGGGACAAGCCGGACAGGTGCGCGAAGGCGCGACAATGCTTGGCGGCGCGCCAGCAAGTCTAGCGTCGCGAAATAATTCACCACTAAAATTTCTGACGCCGCGCCCTTGGTTTCTCATTCGATAGGATAACGACCAATGACTTGGGTAATAGGCGCGGCATCGCTACTCGGGGGTTACGGTGTGATGGTTTCGGATACCCAAGTCACCTTTGGCGATGGCAGAACTGTTGAACTCGTCCGCAAGAGCTACCCAGTCGGGCCAAGGTTTGCTGGCGTATTTGCGGGCTCAGTTCAGATTGGCTTCAGTCTGCTTGAAAGCATTTCGCACTTTCTTGTCGTCCCTGACAAAGCGCCCGCCAATTCGGCTTGGGATCCCATTTATGTAGCAGAGAATTGGGCACCAATTGCCCGAGAGACTTTCGAGAGTGCCGCAGCGGAGCAGCAAGCGCTTGGCGCTCAATTTTTGCTTGTAGGGCCACACCCCACCGAAGACATTGCCATCCCAGGCCGAGCGCTACCTTAGGTTTGTAAATTTGACTTTCCCGCGTTTAAACCAGAGATTAAAAGTGGCCAATTCGCCGTTAGCATTGGTAGTGGCGCAGAGGTGCCAGAATATCGACGTGGCATGGCGAGAGTACTCGAGTTCGGCAGCGGGATGCTTCAGGCCGAAGTTGGTCCTTTCGGTGGCTGGGCACAGGCACTTAACATTGCCATTACGTTCATGCTTGAAGATACGCCTGTGTCCGGCATTGGCCCACACGTCAATGTTCATATCGTCGAACGGGATCAGATTAGAGTTGCGACAAATGATCGGACGCTACTCCCATCGGACGGCGAACCAATTGAGATTAGAATGCCGCGCGTTGCGCAAAGTTGGGACGAACTCCTGCAGTTTGCGCAGGAGATCGGTGCAAACGCACTCACGGCGCGATGCTAAGGACAAGCCTCTTCGGTTTCCGCAAAAGGATCGCTCTCGGTCATTTTTTCATTTTTGTCCATGTCGCTTTGCTGGATTTTGCGGATCAAAATAACGCGGTCTCAAATAGTCCCGGTACATCCAATATCCCGGGATGATTGAGGCTTTTAGAAATTCCAGTTTTCTACGATATTCGCCTTGTTTGATGAAGGCATCTATTTTCTCTTTGTCGTAGTGCACGACGTTATGTGGAAGGTCAGCCAAGCTAGCTAAATCCCTGCGCATCGGCAGATTTGCTTCTATTTTCTTGGTCTGCGTGTACCACTGCCAAGCCAATATGTCCGCGCATTGAATTGCAGCGTTTTTGCGTTTTAGGATAAAGGCGTGCGACTCATAATGGTATTGCAGCTTTAGACTGGGCTCTTTGGCGAGCAAGTCCATCAGACCATTGGCTTCTGACTGGTGCCTATGCCCGGCCTCGAAAAAGTATGCAATGGCGCCTTGATAGTTATTTTCCTCCGCCCAATGGCGCGCGCCCATCAATGATTGCCAGCAAGCAAAGGTATATGGACTTTCAAACAAGCCGCCAGTGGGTATTTTCGGAAAATCTTCGAGATCAACGGAACAAGCCATGCCAATCGCAGCATGGCTCTTTATGAGGTTGATTGCTTCGGTTTGCGCAGCAATTCGCTCATCTATGGAGAGGTGCTTAAAGATGCCAGCGCCGTGAGCGCATTCCACCATATGGAAATGAGGCAACCGATATTTGTCCAACATTTTTTGCCATTCCGCATCAAGTGCAATGGCTTTGCCCTTGTCAAACAGATAACCCGATACGACTAGGAACCGCGCAGAGTCATCGGTTCCACTCTCGTCAAAGTACGCTTCCATCACGGCCATTGTGGACTTCCATTCCGGTGGCGAAACGGCCCGGCAACTTGGAAAATGACTGCCGCCGAATTAGAGCGATCAGCGTGATTCACACTTGCGAAAGACAATATCACCCACTCCAATATGATTCACTTAGCCTTGCTTACCAATTCGCCGAGCCGTGTGCGAAAAACACCGTCATAGCCGTAGTCGCTGGCAGGGAGGTTCAGCTCGCGTCGAATTTCCGGGGGGACCTTGCCGGTAACCCAGACTTCATCGGTTTGCGCGGCTTCGTCGGTGTTGAGATGCGCTTCGACAAAGACCTCGAAGGCGGCACCGCGTTCCTGTTCGGTGGGGAGTTGCTCGATGCGCCGCTCAAGTTCGGAGAAAGTGTTCAATCCCTTGAACAATCCAGAACTTACGTATGTGGTGGCTCGGTCGTGGCTGGGAGAGCGATGCGGCATGGAGGGATTCTATTCGAGCTTCACGATTGCCGAAATGATTGACAATAGACTACTAATCTTCCCGTATTTTCTCAGCGCATTCAATTGTAGATCGCCATTTGCCGAGCCTTCCAGGCAGAAAATGTTTGAAAAGCCGCGCCAATGCTGGAGAGTCGCCCGTTGTTGCAGAATGCGGAAACTCGCTACACTGCCTTTCAACAAACGCCGATAAGAGTCAAGCATGCCAGATCGCCAATTCGGATTCGAGACACTTGCCCTGCATGCCGGCCAGATTCCTGATGCCGCCACCGGCGCGCGTGCGTTGCCGATTTACCAGACGACTTCTTTCGTCTTTGACAGCGCCGATCACGCCGCATCGCTGTTCAATCTGCAGACCTTCGGCAACGTCTACACACGTCTATCCAACCCGACCACGGCAGCGTTCGAGGAACGCTGTGCGGCGCTCGAAGGCGGCCGTGCCGCGGTTGCGACCGCGAGTGGCCAGGCCGCAGAGATGGTGGCCCTGTTCAATATTCTGGAGACCGGTGATCACCTCGTGTCGTCGTCCAAGGTGTATGGCGGCACGCACACCATGTTCAACGTCAATTTCAAAAAGCTGGGCATCGACGCGACGCTGGTCGATCCCGATGACCCGGAAAACTTCCGGCGCGCGCTGAAGCCCAATACCAAGGCTATCTTTTCGGAAACGCTGGGAAATCCGGCGATCAACATGGTTGACCTGGAAGCGGTGGGAGGGATTGCGCGCGAGGCAGGCGTGCCGTTCATCGTCGACAACACCGCTGCGTCGCCGTACCTGTGTCAGCCATTGAAACATGGCGCAGATATCGTGGTGCACTCCGCCACCAAATTCATGGGCGGGCACGGCACGACCATGGGCGGCGTGGTGGTAGAAAGCGGCAAGTTTCCTTGGGGCAACGGTAAGTTTTCCTCGATGACCGAGCCGTCGGCGGGATATCACGGCGTGCGGTTCTTCGAGACGTTTGGCGATTTCGCTTACACGATGAAGGCGCGGATGGAAGTGCTGCGCGTGTTTGGCCCGACCTTGTCGCCGTTCAATGCCTGGCAACTCTTGCAGGGCATTGAGACCCTGCCGGTGCGAATGGACCGGCATTGCGCCAACACCATGGCTGTGGCGCAGTTCCTGGAGGCGCATCCAAAGGTGGCGTGGGTCAATTATCCGGGCTTGAAATCCAATCGCTATTACGAACTGGTGAGGCGCTATATGCCCAAGGGGGCGGGCGCACTTCTGTCATTCGGCATCATGGGCGGGGCGGCCACAAGCTACCAAGCGGGCGTCAAGTTCATTGAAAGCCTTCAATTCATTTCGCACCTGGCCAACATCGGCGATGCGAAATCGCTGGTGATACATCCGGCGTCGACGACACATCGGCAACTTAGCGAGGAAGATCAAATCAAGGCGGGCGTACCGCCGGACATGGTGCGACTGTCTGTCGGGCTGGAGACCGTTGACGACATCATCTGGGACATCGAACAGGCGCTTGCCGCGATCGATTAGGCAGGATAAATGGCGCCGAGAACGCAGGGATGGGCGGCGCCGGTCGTTTCGGTTAAATCGATGGGTCCTCGCTCGACGGTGCGCCGGGCCAGCCAGGCAAAGGCCAGTGCCTCGACTTGTTGCGTCGGCACGCCGTACGCGTCGGTTGTTTCCACCGCGCCACAGGAGAAGCGATCGGCAATGCCCTGCATCAGCGCGCCATTCTTGGCGCCGCCGCCGCACACCAGAATGCGCTGAGTGGTCGGCGCATGATGGGCAATATGATCGACGATCGTCTGTGCGGTCAGCGCGAGCAACGTGGCCTGAACGTCTTCCGGTCGATCGCTTGCATCGAGGCGGCAAGTCAGCCAGGCCATGTTGAAAAGATCGCGACCGGTGCTTTTCGGCGGCGGGGCCTGGAAATAATCCTCTTCCCGCAATCGCCGCAACAGTACCGGCAGTACCCGGCCTTGACTCGCCCATGCGCCGTTCTCGTCGAGGGTTTTGCCGTGATGTTCGGCGATCCATGCGTCCATCAGGCAATTGCCCGGACCGCAATCGAAGCCCCATGCGGGTTTTCCAGGCGCGAGGATGGTGAGGTTGGCAATGCCGCCAAGATTGGCGACCACACGGGTTTCGCTTGCGCTGCGGAACACCCCATCGTGGAACGCCGGCACCAGGGGTGCGCCCTGGCCGCCTGCGGCGATATCGCGCGAGCGAAAGTCGGCGATGACATTGCAGCCCGTGAGCTCGGCCAGCAACGCCGGGTTGCTTAACTGCACGGTAATGCCCAGGTCGGGACGATGGCGTACCGTCTGACCGTGACAGCCAATGGCCGTGACATGCCCCATGTTGATTCCCGCAGCCTGTATTGCGCGCTTGGCGGCACGCGCATATGTGTGGGCAAGGTTGTTTGCGGCGAGATGACTGCGAATGATCTCGTCGTCGCCCGCGGAGTTGAGTGTCATCAACTCGGCGCGCAATGGCGGTGGATAAGGCTCGCTCGCAAAGGCGAGCACGACAGGGTGAGCGGTGGAAAAGTCCACCAGTACCGCATCGGCGCCATCGAGCGAGGTGCCCGACATGATGCCGATATATAACAGGCGGCTATTCAAACCGGCCGAAGCGTGTATCGCGCAGCAAGGCCAGTTGTTCTCCCTGCTCAGCCGCGACCTGTTTGAATGACGCGATGTACTGCGCGGCGAGCGGCTCGGCCTTGGGCAAGGCGACGCGCAGCGGATCCTGATGAATACCCGACACCTTGAATTCATAGTGCAAGTGCGGACCGGTGGCCCAGCCGGTCGCGCCGACATAGCCGATGGTCTGCCCCTGGCTTACGCGGGTACCGCGCCTGACGCCGCCGGCAAAACCGGACAAATGCCCGTACAGCGTGGTGATGCCGCCGGTGTGGCGAACTTCGATCATGTTGCCGTACCCGCCTTTGACCCCCGCGAATTCGATGGTGCCGTCGGCGGTCGCCCAGATCGGTGTGCCGCGCGGTGCGGCAAAATCGACGCCGGTGTGCTGTCGCCAGTTCTTCAGTAGCGGATGGAAACGTCCGCCAAATCCCGACGACACACGCGAGAATGCAAGGGCGGACCGAAGGAACGATTTGGCGCGATTTTGTCCATCAGCCGAATAATAGCCGTCACTGCCATCCGCGTCGGAAAACATATAGGCTTCGAATCGTTTTCCGTTGTTGGTGAATTCCGCGGATAGAACTCGTCCCGGACGCAAATACTCGCCATCGTGGTAAAGCATTTCGTAGACGACGCTGAAGCGGTCACCTTTGCGCAGATCGATGTGAAAGTCGATGTCGGTCGAAAAGATGCGCGCCAGCTGGTTGGCAATCGCATCCGGAATGGCTGCAGCATCGGTTGCGCCGTAAAGCGAAGACAGGATGGTTCCGGATTTGTAGACATGCTGGACGGCGGGCTGAATCTTTGTTTCTTCCGCCACAAAGGAGCCGTCTCGGCGGGTTACTTGCAGAAATTGATCCGGACTGTGCAGATATTTGAACGACTGCAATGCGCCGTCCGCGTCAGTGACCGCTTGCACGGTACGCCCGGGACGTAACTGAAAAATGCTGCGCGCCGATTTTTCCGTTCGCAGAAAAGTAAATGCGGCATGGTCGTTGACGTTCAGGCGCTGCAACAAAACGGCGACGGTGTCTCCGCGCTGAATGCGGTCGCTGGCACGATACTGAACGGGCGCATTGTTGGCGAATTCGGCTACTTCAATACTGGGCAGTGCGAGGCTTTCCGTGATTTGTCGCCGCTCAAGTTGATCGAGCTGGGTATCAGAAGAAACGCCGAAAGCCGTGAGGACACCAAAAGTTGGCAGCGCAAACAGGACAAGTACAGCGGTCAGCGCGCGCCTGGATTGAATACCATTGAGCACGTGCCATAGGCCGATCAGGTACTTTTGCGCTAAGATTTTGAATTCCGCGAATGTCATGCTGTCCTGAGGTTTCTGTCGAACATGTGCCCGCAAGGCTTTGAAGAGTAACAGAAAAGCCTTAATGGCGTCACGCATCCCTCCACTTTGAACGCGAGCACATGAACATCAATACCATCGATACTGAGGGCGCCCTGGCCATCATCAAGCGCGGCGCTCATGAGCTGATTCTGGAAGCTGACATGAGAAAGAAGCTTGAAAGCGGGCGCAAGCTGCGCATCAAACTGGGGCTGGACCCTACCGCGCCCGACTTGCACTTGGGGCATACGGTTGTCCTGAACAAGCTGCGCCAATTTCAGGATCTGGGGCATAACGTCATTTTCCTGATTGGCGACTTTACCTCGATGATTGGCGATCCCTCTGGCCGAAACTCGACCCGACCACCCTTGACGCGTGAACAGATCGAGGCAAATGCCCAGACCTATTTCGCGCAGGCCAGCCTGGTGCTGAATCCCGAACAGACCGAGATCCGTTACAACTCGGAGTGGTGCGACCCACTGGGCGCACGCGGAATGATCGAATTGGCTTCGCGCTGGACCGTGGCGCGGATGCTCGAGCGCGATGACTTCACCAAGCGTTACCAGGGAAATATTCCAATCTCGGTACATGAGTTCCTGTATCCGCTGATGCAGGGTTATGACTCGGTCGCGCTTAAAGCGGACGTGGAACTGGGTGGCACCGACCAGAAGTTCAACTTGCTGGTGGGTCGTGAACTGCAGAAGCAATACGGGCAAGAACAGCAGTGTGTGCTGACCATGCCGCTGCTGGAGGGGTTGGACGGTGTGGAGAAAATGTCCAAATCCAAGAACAACTATGTCGGCATTACGGATTTACCCGGCGAAATGTTTGGCAAGCTCATGTCCATAACTGACGAAATGATGTGGAAATACATCGAGCTTCTGTCATTTCAGCCTCTCGATGTCGTCGCTGGCTGGAAGAGGGGAGTTGAGGGCGGGTGCAATCCAAGGGATATCAAAGTCGGATTCGCGCAGGAAATTGTCACGCGCTTCCACTCGCGAGGTGCCGCAGACGCGGCTTTACTGGATTTCGAGTCGCGTCACCACGGAGGCATTCCGGAAGAGATGCCGGAAATCACGATTGATGTCACCGAAGCCGGCTTGGGCATTGCGCACCTCTTGAAACAAGCCGGCTTGACGCCCAGCACGTCAGAGGCGCAGCGGATGCTTGACCAGGGAGGCGTCAAGTTGGATGGCGAAAAGGTCAGCGACAGAGCGCTTACTATCGCAAAAGGGGTAACGGTAGTGGCGCAAGTGGGCAAGCGCAAGTTCGCCCGCGTCACGCTTAAATGAGTTTTTTAGCGCCGCGATGGAAGATATTTGGCAAAAGGACTTGACCGGGTTTTCATAAGGCTACATAATGCGAATCCTTCACAAAACGCGCAAACAAAGCAACGAGTGTGCCGGTGACAGGGTGTGGTGACACACATTGCTCTTTAAAAATTTGACAATCGATAAAGGTGGGCACGGGATGTGGAGGTGCCCTGGGTTGACGAGTGATTGCCTGTCAAAGGGTGATTGCGGAAGGCTGGACTGATAATTTGGCTGGAGGTTGATTTGGGGTTTGAA
>JANNGY010000653.1:0-3884 GCA_031404095.1 Betaproteobacteria bacterium
GTGGGTGGCATTTTGCGAAGCGCTTTGCGAAGGCAAGTCCATCCCGCTGAAGATTGCCAGAATCTCGGTGGATCGTTCACTGCCCGGCGGGATCGAGGCGGTGGCGCGCGCTGCGCGTTACGCCGCGTTCAATGAAGTCGACGCCGATTTCCTGGCGCTGGCACAACACGCCGACGATCAGGCTGAGACGGTGCTGCACCAGATCCTGCGAGGCACCGGATTGAAAGGCATGGCGGGAATGGGCGCGGCACGGCACTTGCGCGATGGTTTGGTGGCGATCCGGCCCATGCTGGAGATCCCTCGTGCCGGAATAGAGGCATTTGCCGGCGAGCACCGATTGGACTGGATTGAAGATGAGTCGAATGCCGACATCGTATTCACGCGCAATTTCATTCGCCATGCCGTGACGCCGAAGCTGGCTGAGCGCTTTCCGCAGTTTCGCGAGTCGCTCGCACGCGCCGGGCGACACGCGGCCGAAGCAAACGAAATGCTGGCTGCCCTTGCGGCGATCGACCTGAAGTGGGATGGGAGACACGCACATGCGGACTTGCTCGACGAATTGCCACCGATGCGGCAAACCAATGCCTTGTACTACTGGTTGCATTGGCAGCAGCCGGCGGGTGAAAGGCAATATCCGCTTCCCTCGCGGACACAACTGGAAGAATGGGCACAACAGTTGTTCAGGCCGGCGCCGGGAAACAAACCGCACCAGGCGGGTGGGCACGATTTCACTATTTATCGCCGCAAAGACCTCCTATTACTAGAGAGGAAATAGGCAGATTTAGCCCAATGTCAGTGACCATTCCATGATAAAATTTAACGTTTTCATCATGTTATCAAGGATTCCTGAAATGGCAATTGAACGTACGCTTTCCATTATCAAGCCCGACGCCGTCGCGAAAAACGTCATTGGCGAGATTTACTCCCGGTTTGAGAAGGCCGGCCTGAAAATCGTGGCTGCCCGCATGACCCATTTGTCCCGTGCCGACGCGGAAGGTTTTTACGCCGTCCACAAGGCGAGGCCTTTCTTCAATGATCTCGTCACTTTCATGATCTCTGGCCCGGTCATGATTCAGGTGCTAGAAGGCGACAGCGCCATTCTGAAGCATCGCGACCTGATGGGCGCCACTGACCCGAAGAAGGCGGCGCCCGGTACCATTCGAGCCGATTTTGCCGATTCGATCGACGCGAACGCGGTGCACGGATCCGATGCCGCCGATACGGCTGCCGTTGAGATTGCATATTATTTCCCGGCGCTAAACATCTATTCACGCTAAGCAACGGAAATCATGGCCGTTCCCCAGCACGCCAAGGGCGAAAAACCCAATCTGCTCGGCATGACTTTGCCCGAGTTGACGGAGTTTTTCGCCGGCCTGGGGGAGAAACCATTTCGGGCGAGGCAGGTTTTTCGCTGGATACACCGTTTTGGCGCAGACAATTTTTCCGCCATGACCGATCTCGCCAAGTCATTGCGCGAGAAATTGCCCGGTGTCGCCACGATTGCGCCGCCGACGCTGATGACCGAACAGGCCTCAATTGACGGAACGCGAAAATGGCTGCTTGATGTTGGCACCGGAAATGGCATCGAGGTGGTGTTTATCCCGGAAGACGATCGCGGCACGCTATGCGTGTCATCGCAGGTCGGGTGCGCGCTCGATTGCACCTTTTGCTCGACGGGCAAGCAGGGCTTCAATCGAAACCTTACCAGTGCGGAGATTATCGGCCAACTATGGTGGGCCAATCATGCGCTTGGCCGCGACCCGAAAGGGGAACGCATCGTCAGCAATGTCGTGATGATGGGCATGGGGGAACCGCTGGCGAATTTCGACAATGTCACCGCCGCCATGGATATTATGCTCGACGACCACGGCTATGGAATTTCGCGCCGGCGTGTGACGTTGTCCACGAGCGGCATCGTGCCGAATCTGCTGCGATTGAAAGACCGTTGCCCGGTGGCGCTGGCGGTTTCACTGCATGCACCCAATGACGCGCTGCGCAATGTGCTGGTGCCGATTAACCAGAAATATCCGCTCGGGGAATTGCTGGCCGCCATCCGCGATTATCTGCAGGTGGCGCCGCGCGACTTTGTGACCTTCGAATATGTGATGCTGGATGGCGTCAATGACTCCGTTCAGCATGCACGCGAGTTGGTGACGTTGGTGGCGGATCTGCCCTGCAAATTCAACCTGATCCCATGGAATCCGTTCCCGGGCGCGCCGTACCGGCGTTCAAGCAACAACGCGATTCATCGTTTTCGCGAAATCCTGCAGAATGCGGGCTTCGTTGTGACAATTCGCAAGACCCGTGGCGATGATATTGACGCGGCCTGTGGACAACTGGCGGGACAGGTGATCGACAAGTCCAATCGCACTCAGGTCATCAAGGTGACCCGCGTGGCAAGTTCGGCCGCTTGATCATTGCAACGACGCTGACCAAATTTCTGGGGAGATTTGAATTGAAAATATCCTGGCTCGGGCTTGTTGGACTATCGTTTGTTGCCACTTTGCTGCCCGCTTGCGTTTCGCAGACGACGGTCGAGGTCAAAGCCGCCGAGCAGGCTGCCAACAGCGGTCCGGCGCAGCGCGCGCAGATTCATACCGAAAGAGCGAGCGAGTATTACCGCCTGGGCAATATGAGTGTCGCGCTGGATGCCGCCCAACAGGCGGTTGCGGTACTGCCAACCTACGCACCCGCCTACAACATGCTTGGAATCATTTACATGCAGTTACAGGAAGATGCGAAAGCTGCCCAGGCTTTCGAGCGGGCGCTGAAAATTTCCCCGAACGATCCAGAGACTCTCAACAATTATGGATGGTTCGTCTGCCAGCGGCAGAGCCCCGCGCAGGCGATGCAATATTTCAATGCCGCATTAAAAAACCCACTCTACAGCAGTCCCGAACGTGCAATGCATAACGCAGGAGTATGTGCCCGCAAGGCCGGTGACCTGGCATCTGCCGAGGCCCGGTATCGATCTGCATTGCAACGTCAACCCCTGTACGCCCCATCGCTGCTCGAACTCGCTGACCTCACTTTTGCGCAAGGCCGCGTCAAGGAGGCCGAGGCGCTGCTGGTCCGCCACATGCAGGTCATGCAGGCATCCAGTGCGGATGCGTTGCTGCTTGGAATCCGCATCGCGCGCGCCAATGGCGACAAGACCGCCGAGACGAGCTATATGCAGCAATTGCGTCGCCGGTTTCCAGATTCGCCGCAAGCGCGTGCCGTGTCTGACCTGAAATAAATGGCAAAGCCGGAAAACAAAGCGATGTCTGCCGCTGGCGAAAATCCCGGAGTGAACGATGCCGTGACCGCTCGCGCCGAGGTGATTGCTTCCAATGATCCGACCGTGCCGAATGCGCAGGCTTCGGCATCGCGAGCGGCGCCAAACGAGCCAGCGTCCGTTGGGAAGTTGCTGCGGGAATCCCGCGAGAAGCTGGGGCTTTCGTCAACTGACATTGCGACCAAGCTGCCATGGGCCTGAAACAGGTTACCGCGCTGGAGAATTCGGACTACGCCACGCTCCCGACCGGGACATTTTTGCGCGGCTTTGTGCGCAACTACGCCAAAGCAGTGGCACTGATCCCGGATGAGGTGCTGGCATTGCTCGAAACCACCCATAGCGGGGCGGCCGCCGTGAAAGCTTCTTCCGAGGTGGTTCCGAGCCAGCAGAATATTAAAGTCCCCGTGCCGGGTGGCGAACTGGCGACCCCCAATGGTCGTGCGATCGTCATTGGCATCGTTTTCTTGCTGTTGTTGGCGGCCGTCTGGTATTGGTGGGAATACGTGCGCCTGACCGAGATCGTCCACCACCTGCGCGAACGGCTTGTGCTCGCCGTGCGCGGTGATGCCGTCGCGGGGGATCATCAGGTTCTGGGGGGCGGTACACA
>JANNGY010000654.1:0-3211 GCA_031404095.1 Betaproteobacteria bacterium
GGTGTCGAATACATTAACCCAGACGGTGAAGAAATTTTCCGGCACGCCGGCCGCCTCGAGCATCGACAGGCCGGCGGGGATCGGCAGGCAATGCGCGGCCGGTGCCGCGCAATACTCGGCATAACCGCCGCCGGGCGTGAGCGCGCAGACCGCGTCGCCGATTTTCCATTGCGTGACATCGGCGCCGAGGGCGGCGATGGTGCCCGATACTTCCAGGCCCATGATGGGCGAGGCCGTCGATGGCGGCGCATAGCTGCCGGCGCGCTGCAGGATATCGGGGCGATTCACGCCGGCGTAGTCGACCTTGATGAGCACGTCATAGATGCCGATCGATGGCAATGGGCCGCTGGCGAATTGCATGACATCGGCAGCGCCGGGGCCGGTAGTGGCGATGTGGCGCATGGTGGAGGGGAGGGTCATTTACGTTTCCTTGAAGTTGGTTGCGAAGATCAATAGTTGAATGACCGTCGTCCCAAAGCCGGGTGGAGTTCCATCTGCCACGACAGGTCACGCGTGCCACGGACAGAAGACACGATACCATTCAGCAATCGATTGCCACGCAGCAGTTTGCTCAATGCGCTGGCGCCACACAGCGGACAGGAAATGATCACCAGTGCGACCACGCCAGTCGGATAATGCGCATTGCCGCCATTGGTTCGCGGACGCTTCACCGCCGGGAAACCCAAGCCTGCCAACTTTATGGCATGCGTGGGGTATATTGACAACGCTTTTAGAAAACGAGCCGACACGACTATGTTGATTACAAACATCCCTGGTATCTCTTCCTGTCTGCGCGCCGCTGTTTTCGGGGCGCTGGTCGTTGCGGCACCGGTTGGCGCGGCGGACAGCCCGGCAAATGGCGCAGGCGGCATTCAGCCGGCGGCGATCTACCAGAAGACCTGTTCGGCTTGCCATGGCGAAAAAGGAGACGGGCGCAGCTTTGCCCGCACCGCGCTTTCGGTGCCGCCACGGGACTTTACTGCGGACGAAGCACGCCGCGATCTCACGCGCCCGTACATGATTACGATCGTGCGCGACGGACGGCCGCACAAGCCGATGGTCGGACGCAGCTCGCAGCTCAGCCAGGCGCAGATAGAAGCGGTCGTCGATTTCATTCGCGCGGCGTTCATGCCACCCGAGCCTGGAACGCCGTTGGCGCGCGGTCGCGACCTCTATCGGTCGACTTGCGCTTCATGTCATGGTGACCGCGGCAAGGGCGGCGCTGCCCAGGCGGGCATTCCGGCGGCGCCCTCGCTTTCACTGGCCAGCGCCGGGCCGTCACTTACGCGTGAACGCATCGTCACCGGAATTGCCCGCGAGAAACACGGCGCGGCCAAAGTCGATTTCGCCACCAAACTGACGCCGACCGACATGCAGGCCATTGCGGACTACATCCGGAGCGCCTTTATCGATATTTCGCGCGTCCCATAGTCGCTCATTTTGCCCGGAGCACTACGAGGTCCGCCTGCATCGATGGCGAATGGGTGCGGCAGATGATCTTGAAGATGCCCACTTTGTCGGCGGTGAACGTGATTCGCGTGATTTTTCCGCGACGAACCACGTCGGATATCCAGTAACCCTCGATTGTGAAGGGGTGTTCTTCGCCATTGATACCGACGATTTCGAGGGTCACCTTTTCGCCCTCGTTGACAATAATGGTGCCCGGCTCCCAGCGGTAGGTGGACACCTCCCAACGCCCCTTGTCGTCGGGTTTCTTGAGAACGTAGCCCCCGCCTGAAGGCAGGCTGGCCGACGGGTATGGCTCTTTGTCCACCGTGGCGCCGCCTTTTGACTCCACTGCCGCGATATAGATGGTGCGCTGCTTTGCCGCGGCCGGCGGATTGTTCTGGGCCCAACCTTGCAGCGCAAACGTCAGCCCGATGGCGGGAATCAGCGTCCAGATCGTTTTTTTCATAAAGAGTCCTTCGCGTAATGAATTGGTGTTCTGCAATGCCGGAATTTGCGCGCAAGCGATTGTTGCGGTGTTGCCGGCCGGCATTTTCAGCACACTGAAAATCAAGCAGGGTCAGGCTATCACGAGTCGCCGATCAGGGACTTGCGCGGCAACAAGCTTCGACTAACTGGTCGCATGCGTCGACGCGAAGCCTTGCCCGGGACTGTTGGCATCTTGCCCATTCGGGCGCATCAATGATTCCACAACCACGCCGCGCCGCGCACACCGCTACTGGCGCCAAATTTCGGTGGCAGCAACCTGGTGGCGACGTGGTCGCTGAACACATATTGCGTCCATAACCGCGGCACTGCATCGTACCAGCGCGCAACGTTGGAGAGTCCTCCGCCCAGCACAATGGCGTCCGGGTCCAGCACATTGATGATCGAGGCAAGACTTCGTGCGAGCCGCTGTTCGTAGGCTTGCAACGCGGCCTCGCATTGCGTATCGGCCGGCGCGAGTGCGACGATCTGTTCGGCGCTGAGCATGCGTCCGGTGTCTTGATGAAAATGTTTCGCCATACCTGGCCCGGAGAGCCAGGTTTCGATGCACCCTCGCTTGCCGCAATAGCAATCGTGCCCCAGTGGATCGCGGGCCGCGTCCGGCACGGAATTTTCCGGCAGCGGGTTGTGGCCCCATTCGCCGGCGATGGCATTGGCGCCGGTGAGTACGCGACGCTCGATGACGATGCCGCCGCCGACGCCGGTGCCGAGGATCACGCCGAATACCACGCCGGCATCGGCCGCGGCGCCATCGGTGGCTTCCGAGAGGGCGAAGCAATTGGCATCGTTGGCAATCCGAATCTCGCGTTGCAGGGCTTGCTGCAAATCTTCTTTCAGCGGCCGGCCGTTGAGGCAGGTGGAATTGGCATTCTTGGTGCATCCGTTGATGCGGGAGATCGCGCCCGGCGTGGCAACACCCACAGTGCCGGCGCCCACGGTGCCGGCGCCGCCGAGCGTGCGCTCCGCGTCACGCACCAGCCCGGCGATGGCATCAACCGTCGCGGCGTAATCGTCAGATGTGCCGCGCGGGGTTTCGATGCGCTGGCGGTGGCATTCCGTTCCCGTCGCCTCGAGCGCGAGGATTTCGATCTTGGATCCACCGAGGTCGATGCCGAAGCGGTACATGTGATTGGTCGTGGCGCGGGCAAAATGCGGATGTGCGATTATGCCGCAAGCCTTTGCTTCATCCACCCCGCCAACCAGGACCCGCAAACATGGCCAAATCACCCAAGTCCGCCGGCAACAAGCTCATCCGCCC
>JANNGY010000655.1:0-9119 GCA_031404095.1 Betaproteobacteria bacterium
GGAGGAGCGAGCCAACAATTTGGCTCGCGGGCGTGATTCGAAAGGCGACGGCGATGCCGCAGGCCGCCGCGACGGGGCCGCGGGACGTGACCGAATCCCGCCCTCTCCGCCAGACGACTGTTTGGCGCGCGCGGCATTCGAATGTTGTCGACCGAGTTCATTGCGCCCGTGAATCGTCAGGGACATTCAGTTCACGAAGCTTGCCGGCACAGCGACCCGTGGAATCGGACGAGGCCGTCAGGACTTAGCGTTTTATCTGGCGCGAGTAGAGTTCCCAGAGGTGCGCCAGTTCCACTGTCCCATCTGTCCCTTGTACCGTCCGGAAAATCTCACTTGCCTTCATTTTCTCTCCCGCCAGGACGAGAGCAATTCCGAATCGCAAGCGTGCGTCGTCGATACGGCGCAGGTCGCCAGTCTGGATGCCGGCCTCCATCAGGGATAATCCCCTCACGGTGTCGCCCTTCACAACGGCGTCGAAACCATTGTTGATCATGGCGATACTGGTCTTCGGTGAAGGCCGGTTTCCCTTGGCGGACTGGCTGCGTTCTTCCGCCAGATCCTTGCCGATCGACGCACGAAGTTTCTTCTCGGCTGCGTCAGTGGCGTCCTTTGACAACGCGCCGGCGGCTAATCCCGCATCGATGACTTTCTGGCCCTCCTCAAGGTAGCCGTCTTGCACGCAGAGTCCTGCCATTTCCAGAAAGCCGCCCCGGCTGGACAGCACACCGGTAATCAACTTCAGACGGTATACATCCAGCCGCAGGCGTTCGGCAAATCCTTGCCGGGTTTCCACGCGATGGATCAGGTCCGCCCAGTACTCCTTCTTCGGAAAATGTACCACCAGCTTCTCAAGTCCAGCAACGTAACCGGCGTTATCGTTCGTCTTCAGTGCCGCGCTCGCAAACAGTCGAAACTGATCCTCGGTTACAGCAGTCCCGGACTTCTCGGCGGCGGCGATGAAAGCGGCCACCTCTGTCTTGGCGGTCGCAAAGTCCTCACTGAGGTATGCAGAATGGCCCAGCAGAAGGCGCGTCTCGATGCGTGCGCCGGGCTCCTTGACCGCACGTGCCGCCCACGCCGCAGCCTGTTTGAAGTCCTTCTGGCGATAGTAGATGCGCGCGATTCCATCCATAATCGCGAGCGTCTCCGCCGCCGGGATCCGGCCGGAAGCATATGCCGACTCCAGCGACTTGGCGGCAAGCAAGTCGTTGCCGGCACCGAGCGCTGCCGTAGCGCGCATCCGGTCGAGGACATAAAGCTCGTACGGTGTCTTGCCTTCGATTTTCTCGGCCTCCGCGATCTGTTCGAGCGCCTCCGGGTACTTCTTGTCGGCAAGAAATTTTTCCGCAGCCAGGACGGGTTTTGCCATGACTTGGCGGATTGTCTCGGCCGGCGCCGCCGCTTTGGCCACCGGTTTGTCTTCGCTCGATTGACCCACAGCAGGCTGGCTGTAACCCGACGGCGTGAATGAGAGCGAAGCTAGCGCCAACGTGACCGTGGCGAATAAGGCAGTGCCGCAGCGCAGCGGACGATGCGCAAGTATTGTGGCGGGATTCATGTTCAGTTCCTGCGTGGTTTCGAGAGGCCCGTGCCGAGCGGCAGGAGCGAAGTCAAATTATGCCATTGCGTCCGCATCGGGCTTGCAAAACTTTTTTCTGTTCCAGCCTGAATTTCCATTTCGACTTGATCACGACTGGCGTATCCCGGCGAACCGCGGCACGCAGGACGAAACGATTGCCGTCTACGTCATCAGCCGATTGCGCAGCAGATTGCTCGCCGCAAGTCCTTCCCCAGTAGCAGCGTAATCAGTTACCGGCATGAATTTGAATTTCATGCCAATCCTGCTTTCAATGTTCTTGCCAAGCAGCGAACATTTACGCTGCAGCTCGGTCGGTCTTTCATGAGGAATCGCGGATACTTTCAAGCTGGCTTGGTGGCCAAGCGCGGTGGCGGTAAGGATCACGGCAAAGCAAGGCAGACGGCATTTGAGGGCAAGCGACTTGGAGGGAATCAACATGGCAAGCTCCTTGGGTTGGAACTTGATCGATAACGACCGGGAAAAGACTGAAGCTGAACAGGAGTACGGCGCGCAATCAGGCTATGCTTTCATTTGACATGGCGGTAGTTCGGGCAGGTGTTGTGAATTGGAAAAATGAGAAAATGGGACAGTATTCTTACATCGCGTCGTTACAAACGTTTCCAACGATCCGCATCATCGCTCCGCGCATGCAAATGAAGCATCCTTTTCGGATCGGCGTATTTGCAGTTCGCGAGAGTGTCACGGATAGCAGATCAGATTGCACCAATCGACGATACTGATGACGAACGAATCCCGCTACCGAATTGTCGACCGGTTGAACGTCGATCAGGCGCTGGAACGCCAGCGCCTGATCGACGGCCTCCGCGCCCGGCCGGCAACGATCGAGCCCAAGTATTTCTACGATCCGCTAGGGTGTACGCTGTACGCCGCGATTTGTCAGTTGGATGAGTACTATCCGACGCGAACGGAACGGGCAATTTTTCAGCAGAGTCGCCAGGAAATTGCTGATGCCATTGGCCGCGGCGGCACGTTTGTAGACCTCGGTGCCGGGGATTGCTGCAAGGCACTAGGCTGGTTACCGTTTGTCTTGCCAGAGCGGTATGTCGCGGTGGATATCGCCGGCCCGGTCCTGGACGCAGCGCTGGCGAGCATGTCATCCGAGTTTCCGGAAGTCGACATGGTCGGCCTGGTGACTGACTTTTCGCGCACACTGGAAATTCCTGCGGAACTGCTGACCAATCGTGTGACGTTGTTCTATCCGGGTTCGAGCATCGGAAATTTCACGCCGCCTGATGCGATCCGCTTTCTGCGCGAGATACGGCACTACACCCGAAACGGCGGCCTGCTGGTCGGTGTCGATGCAAAGAAAGACAAAAGAAAACTCGATGCGGCCTATGCCGACGCGCTCGGGGTGACCGCCGCATTCAATCTCAATGCACTCAGGCATATCAATCGACTCATTGGCACCAACTTTGTCGAGGAGGAATGGCGTCATGTCGGCTACTACAACGAAGTGGCGGGGCGCATCGAAATGCACTTGCAAGCCGCAACCATGCAGACAGTCAATATTGGCAGCGAGCCGCGGGTATATGCGGCTGGCGAGCAGATCCACTCGGAAAACTCCTACAAGTACACGCGTGAAGAATTCGAGTCGATGCTACGGGAGGCCGGCTTTGCGCGAATCCTCGCCTGGACCAACGATGAAGAGGAATTCTGGGTATTCCACGCCAGTTAAGCCGATCCGTGCGGGCAAGGACGGGAATGTTGTCAGCGGCCTACGCCAGCTTGCCGGTGCCAAAAAAGTAGCAAACGCAAGCACTGGCGCTCATCTCCGGCCACTTTCGCCTGAAATGCCGCGCCAGTGCTAGACTTTGATCATTGGGATAGGCATCCCGACTGCGGTCAACGCGCTTGACGGCGCCGTCGGCCGAGGCGAATCTGGCGCTTCCGCTGTTACCTGACTGTCACCTTTGCCGGACCAGCCGTCATTTCCCCGATGACGGCGGCGTCGGAAAATCCGTCAGCCCTGAATATGTCCAGCACTTCATCGGTCGCGGACGGATCACAGGCAACCAGCAGTCCTCCTGAGGTTTGCGGGTCAGTGAGCAAATTCCGTTCGAGGTCGCCGTACTCTGCGGAGAGGTTAACGTCATCGCCATAGCCGGACCAATTGCGTCCAGAGGCGCCCGTGACATAACCCTTCATGGCTAAGTCGACCGCACCAGGAATGAATGGCAAACTCGAGTATTCGACAGTTGCGCCAATTCCCGCGCCACGACAGATTTCGAGCAGGTGGCCGGCAAGACCAAAACCGGTGACGTCCGTCAGGGCGTGAACTCGATCCAGTTGCCCGAGCTTGATGCCGGGTGTGTTGAGTTTTGTCGTCGAAGCAATCAATGCCGCATATCCGGCGCTTGCCAGTTCTTCTTTCTTGAACGCGGCTGAAAGGACGCCGACACCCAATGGTTTTCCCAGCACCAGGACGTCGCCTGCCTTTGCACCCGCGTTTCGCTTCATGTGCCTGGGATTGACCAGGCCGATTGCGACGAGCCCGTAGATCGGTTCGACGGAGTCTATGGTATGGCCGCCGGCGATAGGAATACCCGCTTGCCGGCAAATTGATTCCCCGCCGTCGAGGATTTTCTTGATCGTGTCAAGCGGCAGCGTATTGATCGGCATGCCTACCAGCGCCAACGCGAACAACGGCGTTCCACCCATCGCATAGACGTCAGAAATGGCGTTCGTTGCCGCAATGCGGCCGAAGTCATACGGGTCATCGACGATGGGCATGAAAAAATCGGTGGTGGCAACTATGGCCTGGGTTTCGTTGATCTGATAAACGGCGGCGTCGTCTGAGGTCTCAATGCCGACCAGCAGCGCCTTGGGCAGAACCGGGAGGCTGGACTTGGATATGATCTGCTGCAGGATTGCGGGTGCGATCTTGCAGCCACATCCGCCGCCGTGCGACAGTGATGTGAGGCGCGGCACAGTATTCGTTGCTTCGGTGAAGGCGTTCACGGTTTGCTCCAAGGTTATCAATAATCAATGCAACGAGATTCTACGCCGCAGCGTGCCAACTGGACCAAAGCATAACGGGATCGCAAAGCAGCGCAAGGGCGACTTGCCTGCGCCCCGGGCGACGTTCGCATTCAGCGAGATCGCGCTAACAGACGATGAATCATCTGACAGAGCGCCGCGCATTCGGTTTCCGGGGTGAATAAATTTTCACGCGTGGCGCACGCTACCTTTAGACGCATCAGGAAATTGGCATCACTGGCACAACGGGACAATTGCGACCAGAGAGCGTTGACATCTCCGACCGGGAAATATCCCGGGTAATCGGCCCCGAGCATGCCGATATTGCCGGACATGTGCGAGGCAATGACCGGCGTGCCGGACATGATCGCCTCGACGATTACATTCGCGCCGCCTTCCATGATGGACGGATGGATCAGGACGTGAGCGCGCTTGATGGCGGCGCGCGCAAGTCCGTGAGGCAGCGCGTTTGCCCAGTGGTAATGCGAATGGCGGGCGGCAAGTGCCCGTGCGCGTGCGGCAAGTTTGGCGTCAAGCGGTGCCCCGATGTGCAGAATTCGCAATGGGCCGTTGTCGGGAATTGCTTCGACCAGGCGAAAAATTGTCTCAGGGTCTTTTTCGCACCGCAGGTGCCCGACCACGACGCAATCGAGTTTTCCCATCGCCTTTCTGGCGGGGATCAATTGCTTGGCAGACTGGAATATCACGTGTGTCTTGTGGCGATACTCTCGGGGCACATGGGCGATGGCGTCTTCCTGCAGGACGACAAGCGCGTCAGCCATAGCGATGGTGACCATTGCCTTGGCGCTGCTTGCCAGATCGCGGTAAAGGTCGGTGCCGGTAAGTGCAACGATGAGAGGCTTGCCGGGATACTGGTCGCGAAAACGGCGAGCTGAATCGGCGCTGCGCAGCGCATGCAAAGCAATCATTGCGTCGACGGTTTGTTGCGGAACCAGCGGCCACGCATTCTGTACAATCGTTTTGAACCGGCCCTTCAAAAGGGACTGCCAGCGATGTGCCGTGCGCCAGTTGCCGTTGTTGGCGTCGGCCAGATAGGGTGAAACAATTGCGACAACCGGCAAGGAGTTGGACATTGATGTCTTCGGCGGCAGAAATTGGCGGAAACCCGGTCGATGGCTCGGGCTTTCCTGGCGATGTTCCGGCATTGCGTACAGCGCTGGTTAGCCAGCGGAAGTATACGCTGGCGCTTTATGCCGATCTGCCGCCGGCCTACTGGGAGCCGGCACGGTTTCCTTATCTGCCGATTGTCAACCCGCCACTTTGGGAACTCGCGCACATTGCCTGGTTCGCTGAGTTCTTCGCTCTCAGGTGGCGAAGCGATGATGTCATGGGATTCAACACGCCGTCCATTTTTCCCGACGTGGACAGCCTGTTTGATTCGCAGGCCGTTGCCCATCCTGCACGCTGGACAAATCGCTATCCTGAAAAGGCGACATGCTTCAGATACATGGAGGAGTCCCTCGAGGCGGTTCTTGACGCGCTTGATGCCGGCGAATCGGCAGATCTTCAGGGCTACCAACTGGCGATCGCGCATGAAGACATGCATGCGGAGGCGCTGACGATGACGCTGGTCACCCTGGGTCTGCCGGTGCCGGTGCTCGTGCCCGGTCGCGTTACAGTTGCAGGCGAATGCCGGGATTTAAATTTCGATTGCGGAAATATCGAACTTGGCGCCAGCGCCCGTTCGTTTCGTTTTGACAACGAGATGCCCTTCTTCCGGCAGGAAATCGCGCCGTTTTCCATCGCTTCGAAGCCAGTATCCGCCCGGGAGTTTGCAGGGTTCGTCGAATCACCTGATTACCATGATGATCGAAATTGGTCCGAGGAAGGACGTAAGTGGCGGTTACTAGGGGGACGGAGTCGATGTGGTGAGCCCAATGAACTTGCCGCCATGCATGTGAGTTTTTTCGAAGCGGACGCATGGTGCCGCTGGGCCGGCCGCCGGCTGCCGACCGAAGCCGAGTGGGAATTCGCGGCGACACTTACTCCCGGCTTCCAGGCGTCTACCGGTCACGTGTGGGAGTGGTGTGCGTCGGCCTTTCGGCCATTTCCGGGATTCTTACCCGGGCGCTACCGCGACTACTCGGAACCTTGGTTCCACACGCACCAAGTCCTCAAGGGGGGCTCATTTGCGACCCATCGCCGACTGAAATACCCGCAATATCGCAATTTTTACACTCCCGACCGGCAAGACATGTTTTGCGGGTTCAGGACATGCGCCGTCAGGTAATTCCTGTCGGAAGTGGGATAAAATTCGCAGTGGCGGGTCTCCCCGCATTCAATCTTTGTGAATCTGGTCAGGTCGGGAACGAAGCAGCCACAGCGAAGTAATTGAAGTGCCGGGGGTCAGGCTCGCCAAGACTTATGACAGTTGAGCGACGCAGTCGGTCAATTCACGAACCTCTCCTCTCCCTCGGGAGGGGAGTTTGGTGGTGTAGGGAACGGCCCGACGTTCGGCAGCACACATCCCATTCCGGATCCATGGCCCACCAAGTCCTAGCCCGCAAATGGCGCCCACGTAATTTTGCCGACGTGATCGGTCAGGACCATGTCGTGCGCGCGCTCACCAACGCCCTGGACACAGGCCGTATTCACCATGCGTATCTATTCACCGGTACACGTGGCGTCGGCAAAACCACACTGGCGCGGATTTTGGCGAAGGCACTTAATTGCGAATCCGGGATTACCGCCAATCCTTGTGGAACCTGCGCAGCATGTGTGGATATCGATAGCGGCCGTTTCGTCGACCTGCTGGAAGTCGATGCGGCTACCAATACCAAAGTTGATGAAATGCGTGAACTGCTGGAGACGGCACAATATGCGCCGGTCTCAGGCCGATACAAGGTTTACATCATCGACGAAGTGCACATGCTATCGAAGTCGGCCTTCAATGCGATGCTGAAAACGCTGGAAGAGCCGCCCGGGCATGTCGAATTCATCCTTGCAACCACCGACCCGCAGAAATTACCCATCACGGTCTTGTCGCGTTGCCTTCAGTTCAATTTGAAGAATCTGCCGCCATCGTTGATGGTTGAACATCTTGTGAAGATCCTGGCGGCGGAAAAAATCAGTTACGAACGGCCTGCCCTGGAAATGCTGGGACGTGCGGCAGAGGGAAGTGTCAGGGATTCGTTGTCATTGCTCGATCAGGCAATCGCGTATGGCGCCGGAGAAGTAAAGGCCGATCAGGTCACCGCCATGTTAGGGGCGCTAGACCAGGCTTATTTGTTTACGATACTGGATTGCTTGGCAAGCCGCGATGCGAAAAAGCTGGTCGCGGAGATCGATATGTTGGCGGACCGCAGTGTTTCCTTCGATATCACGCTCAAAGATTTGGCGAGCTTGCTTTCGCGTATTGCGCTGGACCAAAGTATCGGCGCGGCCACGAACGAGGAACCGGATGCCGCCGATATTCACCGGCTTGCATCGATCCTGGGGGCAGGACAGGTTCAGCTTTACTACCAGATCGCGCTGCTCGGCCGCCGCGATTTATCGTTGGCGCCGGATGAGCAGTCGGGCTTCACAATGACGCTGCTGCGCATGCTGGCGTTTGCCGGCGATGCGGCGGATACCGATGCCGATGCTGATGCGAAGAATGGAGATATGAAGCGCCAGGTTGCCGCATCGACGGAAGCGAAGTATGGCGTCGAGAGGCAAAATTCCGGCACCCGGGCGCCTTCCCGACCGGTATTGACGCAGGAGTCAGCTTCCACCGCGACCTTGCCCACGCCTTACTGGCTCGATGGGGTGTCGCCCGTTGGTAGGGCAAATGCGTTCAATGGTGAATGGCCGGCTTTTGTGGCGGGCCTGAACTTGACTGGCCTCGCGGGCATGCTCGCCAAGCAGTGCGAATTCAAATCGTTCGCCGATGGCGTCCTTGAACTGGTGCTGCCAGGCGCGCAAAAGCATCTCGCCGACAAGGCGTATCAGGAAAAACTCAAGTCAGAACTGCGGTCGCATCTTGGCGCGAATCTGCGGCTCAATATTCGCGTTGGCGATGTTGCCGGCGTCACTCTGGCCGCGCATGAGGATCGTGAGCGATCGCATCAGCAAATGGCAGCCGAGGCCGCTATCGATGAAGATCCGTTTATCAAGAATCTCAAACTGGAGTTTGGTGCGGAAGTCACGCGCGCGTCGATTCGTCCGGCAAATTCTTAACCAGGCAAGCGAGGGAATGAACATGATCAAGGGCGGATTGGGGGGCTTGATGAAGCAGGCCCAGCAAATGCAGGAAGAAATGGGCAAAAAGATGAAGGAAACGGTGGTCGATGCGGCTGCCGGCGGCGGCGCGGTTTCCGTCAAAATGCGGGGCGATTTTGAGGTGATCGAGGTAACGATCTCCCCCGAACTCGTCAAGGACGGCGATGTCGAAATGATCCAGGATTTGACCGTCGCCGCCCTTAATGAAGCTCACCGCAAGATCGAAGAAACATTAAAGGGACAACTTGGCGGAATGCTCCCGCCGGGACTTATGTAAAGTTCTGAGTTCACGCTTCAGCGTGCTTCTTATTAAACGAAAAAG
>JANNGY010000656.1:0-4569 GCA_031404095.1 Betaproteobacteria bacterium
ACCAGCTCGATAGTGTCGTCACCTTCAAGAGCGCGCATGAACGCGTCAGTGACAGCCACCGAAATATTGAAGTTGCTAAGCTCGCCTTCATCCTTGGCGTGGATGAATGTCTCGATATCCGGGTGATCGCAGCGCAGCACCCCCATCTGCGCACCGCGCCGGGAGCCCGCCGATTCCACGGTTTCGCAGGAGCGGTCGAATACTTTCATGTACGACACCGGTCCGCTGGCGCGTGACTGGGTGCCGCGCACCAGTGCGCCTTCCGGGCGGATGGCCGAAAAGTCGTAGCCGACCCCGCCGCCGCGCCGCATGGTCTCGGCCGCCTCGGCGAGAGCGGTGTAGATGCCCGGGCAGCCGTCGATCACCTCAGTGATCGAATCGCCCACCGGCTGCACGAAGCAATTGATCAGCGTGGCCGAAAGCGGGGTGCCCGCCGCCGAATTGATGCGCCCGGCGGGAATGAAGCCGCGTTGCTGAGCGCCCAGGAATTGTTGTTCCCAGTGGCCGCGCTGCTCAATCGGCTCGATCGCCGCCAACGCGCGCGCGACCCGCAGCCGCACTTCCGCGATCGTGGATTCATGGCCCTTGGCATATTTTTCCAGTAGCACTTCGCTGGAGATCGCCTGCGGTGGCAGGGGCGTGGTGGTGGTCTCTGGTTCGGCAGTGGCTGTGCGAGTGTCGATTGTGTTCATGGGTGAATTGATGTTCCGAAAAAAACGAGATCTTCCCCCGCGGCGGGGGGGGGCCAAGTTAACAGTTGCCCCCAAGGCGAGCATTGGGCCCCCCCCGCGCCGGGGGGGCCCAACGTCCCTCGTGCCCCCTGGGGGCACGTGGGCCCCCCGCCTGCGCGGGGGAGGGGCGAACGCTCAATCTGCAAAGTTGCGGTATTCACAGTCGCCACGAATACAAATTCTGAACCCTTTGGACAAAGCGCGCAGGAATCCATTCTCGCGGCTCAGGTGAAAGGGTAATTGATCATCATCAATCCATACGCTCTTGCGCGCCCGATCACGCGGACGAGTGGCCGCAGCCGCACCGCCCAAGGTAGAATCCCATCCTTCATGCGTCTCTTCCGCCTCCTCAAAATCCTTTCCGTCGTGGTTCGCTATGGCCTCGACGAATTCCTGCCGAAGGGTTTCGTCCGCTCGCTGACGGGCGGGCTGTTTTTCTGGCGGCGCTTTGCCGAGTCACGCGGCGTGCGCCTGCGCCGGGGACTGGAAGAGCTCGGGCCGATATTCGTCAAATTCGGGCAGTTGCTGTCGACCCGTCCCGACCTGGTGCCGCCTGATATCGCCAATGAATTGACTGCGCTGCAGGACAATGTGCCGCCGTTTTCCGCGGACGAAGCCAAGGCCATCCTGAACCGTCTTTACGGCAACGGCGGCGGCTACCTCGACGTCTTCAGCGCTTTTGACCTCACGCCGGTGGCGAGTGCCTCGGTGGCGCAGGTTCACTTCGCCACCATCGGCCACGGCAAGCTGACGGGCCGCGAGGTGGCCGTCAAGATCGTGCGCCCGGGCATCGGCGAGACCATCGCCCGCGATGTGGCCCTGCTGTATGTGCTGGCCGACCTGGTCGAGGCGGTGTTTGAAGACGGCAAGCGCCTGCGGCCGCGGGAAGTGGTGGCCGAATTCGACAAAACCATTCATGACGAACTCGACATGGTGCGCGAAGCCGCCAACGCGGCCGCGCTCAGGCGCAATTTTGCCGACGGCCAGTTGCTCTATGTGCCCGAGGTGTATTTCGATTACACCCATCGCGAAGTCCTGGTGCTGGAGCGCATGGACTTCATCCCGGTGAATGACCTCGACCAGTTGAAAGCGCACGGCATCGACACGGCGCGGCTGGCCGCCGACGGTGTCAAGATCTTTTTCACGCAAGTGTTTCGCGATGGGTTTTTCCACGCCGACATGCATCCCGGCAACATCTTTGTGCTCAAGAGCGGCGTCTATTCCGGCGTCGATTTCGGCATCATGGGCACGCTGTCCGACGCCGACAAGAACTACCTGGCGCGCAATTTCGCCGCCTTCTTCAGCCGCGATTACAAGGCCGTGGCGGTGGCGCACATCGAAGCCGGCTGGGTGCCGAAAGATACGCGTGTCGATGAATTCGAGGGCGCCATTCGCGCCGTGTGCGAGCCGATCTTCGACAAGCCGCTCAATGAAATCTATTTCGGCGCGGTGTTGCTGCGCCTGTTCGATGTCTCGCGCCGCTTCAAGATGGAAATCCAGCCGCAGCTGGTATTGCTGCAGAAAACCCTGTTGCAGATCGAGGGCCTGGGACGGCAGCTCTATCCCCAACTCGATTTGCGGCCGGTGGCGCAGCCGATCCTGGAAAAATGGATGAACGAGCAACTGGGATGGCGCGGCCTGATCCGGCAGCTCCGCCATGAAGGGCCGCAATGGACCGCCATCCTTCCGCAACTGCCGCGCCTGGTGCATCGGGCCCTGGAGAATGACCCCTCGGCGCGCTTGAAGGACATTGAGGACGCCATCAAGCGCCTTGACCGCACCCAGCGCCTGCAGACCACTATCCTGCTGGCGCTGCTGATCGTGATCTCCGCGGTTGCCGGCATGTACGCGATCCTGTTGTTCTATTTCCCGTTATAGGCGCAGAGGCACGCGCTTCGCCTGATAAAATTCCGCAGACCGGCGCTCCCGTCAATACGGGGGAGGCCCATCTTGCGTCCATTGCAGGAGTTTTTCATGCTCGTCACCTTCGTCCTAGCCTACCTCGCCGTATCCATCGCGATTGGCCTGTTCGTTGCCACCCGCGTGCACAACGCCAAGGATTTTGCCGTGGCCGGTCGCCACCTGCCGCTGCCGGTGGTCACGGCCACCGTATTTGCCACCTGGTTCGGTGCGGAAGCCGTATTTGGCGTGTCGGCCACTTTCGTCAAGGAGGGCCTGCGCGGTGTGGTTGCCGACCCGTTCGGCTCCAGCATGTGCCTGGTGATTGCCGGCTTCTTCTTTGCCAGCCAGCTCTACAAGCTGAATATCATCACCATCGGCGACTTCTACCGCATGCGGTACAACCGCCCGGTGGAAGTGCTGACCACGCTATGCATTGTCGCCTCCTATCTCGGCTGGGTGTCCGCGCAGATCAAGGCCCTTGGCCTGATTTTCAACGTCGTGACCAACGGCGCCATCAGTCCGGAAATGGGCATGATTATCGGCACCGCCATCGTGCTGACCTACACCACCTTTGGCGGCATGTTGTCGGTTGCAATCCTTGATTTCATCCAGATGGGCGTCATCATGGGCGGCATGCTGTACATCGGCTATGTGGTTTCGGGCATGACCGGCGGCGTGGCGCCGGTCATTGCACATGCCTCGGCGGCAGGCAAGCTTGATTTCTTCCCGCCGGCTGACCTGGCCCTGTGGCTGACGTTCATTGGCGCCTGGATGACGATGATGCTGGGCTCGATCCCGCAGCAGGACGTTTTCCAGCGCATTACTTCCGCCAAGTCGGCCAGGATCGCGGTATGGGGCTCGGTCCTCGGCGCATCCCTCTATTTCTGTTTTACCTTCGTGCCGATGTTCATCGCCTACTCGGCCACCCTGATCGATCCCAAGGTATTCAATGAACTGATCGAGAAGGATTCGCAACTGGTGCTACCCACATTGGTATTGACCCATATGCCGGTGGTCGCGCAGGTCGTGTTCTTCGGCGCGGTGCTGTCGGCCATCATGAGCTGCTCCTCGGCGACGCTTCTGGCGCCCTCGGTGACTTTCGCGGAGAACATCGTCAAGGGTTTCTACCCAAACATGAGCGACAAGAAGTTCCTGCGCATCATGCGCATCACCATCGTCTGCTTCGCGTGCGTGGTGCTGGTATTCGCGCTGAACTCTCAGGCATCGATCTTCAAAATGGTCGAAAACGCCTACAAAGTGACGCTGGCCGGTGCGTTTGTGCCACTTTTCTTCGGCGCTTTCTGGCGGCGTTCCACATCTTCCGGCGCGATGGCTTCCATCATCTTTGGCATTGGCGGATGGTTGCTGGTGGAATTCGCGCTCATCGAGGTCAGCCTGGTTCCGCCCCAGCTTATCGGCCTGGGCGCCAGCGCCTTGGCGATGATCGTCGGTTCGCTGCTCACCAAGCCGCATCCCAATCGTATTCACGGTTGACCTGCTGCGCCGAGGCGCGACGTTCTGTCACCCGCCTGGACTCGCGCGGTTCGATAAATCGGCTACCTCCGCGTCGTGCCCACGCTGCCGGGTGTAACCCCTGACGGTTGATTTTGGCCGCTTTGCCCCGTTCTTTTTGCGTTTCGTCGCTTTCCGTTTGAGCCGACGGCCCGGCATCATTAATCTGCCGTCATCCCCACACGGCAAGCATCAATGGCCGAACCCAACGGAGTGCGCAAAATGAAATCTTCAATGAAAATCAGTAAAGACAACCTGTTGATGACGACCCTGGTCGTGACCGGCCTGGTGATGGCCACACTGGGCCCGTCCATGAACGGCGCCGACACAGAAGCGGCGATGGATTCAGCCGGCCGCATCGTGCAATCGGTCTCGACACCGACACCGACGGCGATGCAGCCGATTCTCTACCGCGAAGCCGCGA
>JANNGY010000657.1:0-10836 GCA_031404095.1 Betaproteobacteria bacterium
CCATGTGCATGCCGGCAAGCGCCGATGCATGCAATAGCCGATCACCGGCGCGCGCAATGAGGCCGCTCAAACAGAAAGGGCGAAACGCTCGCTTCGCCCTTCCCTTTTCACGCCGGCAAGACAGCCTATTTCTTCAGCATCAGCGTATTCATGCGCTTCACGAAGTCCGCCGGATTCTCAAGCTGCCCACCTTCGGCCAGCACCGATTGGTCAAACAGCAGGCTGGCCCACTCGGCGAAGTCGTCGTCGCCGGAAGCCTTGAGTTTTTCGATCACCGCATGCGCCGGGTTGATTTCCAGGATCGGCTTGGACGACGGCACTTTCTGGCCCGCCGCTTTCAGCATGCGCTCGAGGTTGCCCGACAGTTCGTTCTCATCCACCACCAGGCAGGCAGGCGAATCGACCAGCCGATGGGTGACGCGGACTTCTTTCACCTTTTCGCCCAGCGCGGTCTTGATGCGCTCGACCAGCGGCTTCAGTTCATCCGCGACTTTTTCCTGTTCCTTCTTTTCTTCCTCGTCAGCGAACACGCCCAAATCCAGATCGCCCTTGGCCACCGATTGCAGTTTCTTGCCGTCAAATTCGTCCACCTGGCCCAGCCACCACTCATCCACCGGCTCGGCCATGATCAGTACTTCGATGCCCTTCTTTTTGAATACTTCGAGGTGCGGGCTGTTGGTGGCGGCGGCGAAGCTGTCGGCGGTGACGTAGAAGATCTTGTCCTGGCCGTGCTTCATGCGCGCGACATAGTCGGCAAGTGACACCGTCTGTGCATCATCGCTGTTGTGGGTGGAGGCGGCGCGGACCAGCTTCATCAGGCGCTCGCGGTTGGCGAAGTCTTCACCGAGGCCTTCCTTGAAGACGCGGCCGAAGGCGTTCCAGAAGCTGGTGTACTTTTCCTTCTGGCCGGGTTCGTCGCTATTGGCCAGATCTTCGAGCAGGCCGAGCACTTTTTTCACGCAGCCGGACTTGATCGCTTCCACGTCCTTCGATTCCTGGAGGATTTCGCGCGAGACATTCAGCGGCAGGTCGTTGGAATCGATCACACCCTTGACGAAACGCAGGTAACGCGGCAGCAGGTGCTCGGCATCGTCCATGATGAACACGCGCCGCACGTAGAGCTTTACGCCGTGTTTGGTTTCTCGATCGAACAGGTCGAACGGCGCCTTTCCCGGCAGGTAAAGCAGTTCGGTGTATTCGTGGCGGCCTTCGACGCGGGCATGCGACCAGGCCAGCGGCTTTTCCCAGTCGTGCGAAACGTGTTTGTAGAACTCCTCGTATTCCTCTTCCTTGATGTCGCCTTTCGACCGCGCCCACAGTGCGCTCGCCTTGTTGACGGTCTCGTCCTCATCCTTCTCGACCTGGGCCTGTTTATCCTTGTCCCACTCGGTCTTCTTCATCACGATCGGCATCTGGATGTGATCCGAGTATTTGCGGATGATCGACTTCAGGCGATAGTCGTCTAGGAACTCCTTGGCGTCTTCTTTCAGGTGCAGCGTGACTTCGGTGCCGCGGGTGACCTTCTCGCTTTTCGTCAGCGTGAATTCGCCGTCGCCGGTGCTGGTCCAAAGCACGCCTTCCTCCGCCACGTGGCCGGCGGCCCGGGTGCGCAGTTCCACCTTGTCCGAGACGATGAACGCCGAATAGAAACCGACGCCGAACTGGCC
The DNA here is from genome assembly GCA_031404095.1 of Betaproteobacteria bacterium. Taxonomy (GTDB): domain Bacteria; phylum Pseudomonadota; class Gammaproteobacteria; order Burkholderiales; family Usitatibacteraceae; genus UKL13-2. Next base: position 1,668 of record JANNGY010000657.1, read on the forward strand.
GATCAGGTTCGCGTCCTTCTGCTGGTCGCCGGTCAGCGTGGCAAAGAATTCCTTGGTGCCGGATTTGGCGATGGTGCCGATATTGGTGATGACCTCGTCGTAGCTCATGCCAACGCCATTGTCGGTAATGGTGATGGTGCCCTTGTCCTTGTCCACCGTGAGGCGGATCTTGAAGTCGGTGTCGTTTTCGTTCAGCGCCGTATTGCCCAGCGCTTCAAAACGCAGCTTGTCGATGGCGTCCGAGGCATTCGAAATCAGCTCGCGCAGGAATATTTCGCGGTTCGAATACAGCGAGTGGATCATCAGTTGCAGCAGTTGCTTGACCTCGGTCTGGAAGGCGAGGGTTTGGGGTTGTTCTGTCACGACCGACATTTGTATCTCCGTTCTGAATCAAAGGTTTACCAACTTTGCTCCGCAAATGGGGGGCAAAAGCCGTTTTTTCAAGTGTTTGGCTGATAGTGGGATGCGCGGCGGCCAAATGAAAGTGTTCTGGTAAATGCTTGAAAACAAAGTGCAAGTAACTGAAATGGCGGACGGTCGGAACTTTATCGGATGCGCCCACTCCATATACAAGTAAGTGTCCTCCTTGGAGTAGTGAGTGAGTAGTATTTTTGGGCCACAGCAATGTGGCCCATTTTTCTTGGGGCGCCGCAAGCCACCATCAGGCAAATTCCGGAAAGCGCCCTGCGGCATGGAGGCGAAGTGCGCCAACACGGCAGGCCTTGCAAGGTCACCTGGCGCGATTGCCGTCGCGTCAGAACTTCGGAATGCGGATTCGGCTGATCATCAGCGAACCCGACACGGCGAACAACAGGACCAGGGGATGCAACTGGAGTCCGCCCAACGACACCACGCCGAACCAGAGGTCGTCGCGCAAGGCGCCAAGCGATGCCGCCAGCATCAGCAGGAAGACGATCAGCACTGATGAAGGTATGGGCGTGCCTTCAAAGTACTTTACCTTGTCTCCTCCCTCCGACAGGGCTTCGGCAGTGACGTTGTAGCGGGCCAGGCGCGACACGCCGCACGCCACGAAATAGACCAGGATGATGCGGTCGTAGAATCCTTGCATGCCGCAGCCGTAGCCAATGACGGCCGGCGCCACGCCAAAAGAGATGATGTCGGCAAGGGAATCAAGCTCGCGGCCCAGCGGCGATGTTTTCCGCCGCCAGCGCGCGATGCGGCCGTCGAGGACGTCAAACACCCCCGCTGCAAACACCAGGACGCTGGCAAAGTAGACGTGCATGACGTCGTCCGTTTGCAGGTACGTCATCATCGAAAACAAGGCGCCGGTGCCGCAGACGGCATTGGCCAGCGTGAACCAGTCCGCGAGCTGGAACTCGCGGATCATGGAGAATGGCTTGACGGGATCAGGAGGGGTCATGGCGGCGCATCAGGAATGTTTGACAACGGAGCCTGCCAGACTAGCCTGCATATTTTATGGGGTCGCGTTCGTGAGTGGGTCGATGGGCGAGCGATTTTTCGTTCGACTGACCACGGCTTGGCGAGCCATGCCACGGGAAGAGAACGCTCATTTGGCAAACCCGGCGCCGGCCAGCGGCCCGCTATCGAGCGCGAAGAGCCTGTCCTGAGCCTGTCGAAGGGCCCAACGCAGCACGAAGTACAAATTGGATTTCACAGAGTTGACCTTTGCCAAGAGTGAAAATGGCAACAAAAAGGGGCCGACCCATGAAATATGCAGGCTAGCACTCCCGGCCCGGCGCGGCACGCCGGACAATTGACGCCTGCCCGCTCCGGGGCACATCCGCCTTACAACTGCGATTTGAAATAGTTGAAGGAATGGGTGAATGCGTCGCGCACTTTTTCCATTTCGGTGACCATCGCGTCCCAGGTATCTTCGGTGGACGCCTTGAGCTCATTGAGCTTGGCGACGGCAAGCCCGGACTGCTTCTTCAGCTTGTCCATTTCCTCGTTGTATTTTTCGCGCGCGTCGGCCCGGGCTTCCTTCGCCTTTGCTTCGACACGGGTCATTTTCTCGTTCAACTCATCAAGCTGAAGTTTCATCGCGGCAATATAGGTATCTCTTTTTGACATGGGGACAGGTCCTTGCGGTTGGTTGGCGGGCGGGCAGTGTGGGCGGCGGCGATGGCGGTCATCGACCCGCGCGCTCTGCCTTCGTAAACAGCATAGGCCGGGACATCGGCGCGGTATGTACGATCGCGTACGTAGCGGCAAAGGTCTTCAGCCATTCTCGCCTTGCCGATCAAGCGCGCCGGTCGGGCGCGCGGAGATTTCTTCAACCCTTGCCCGGCGCGCGCAGGTAGATGACGTGATACACCAGCCCCACCAGCACGCTGCCGCCGAGGATGTTGCCCAGGATCACCGGCAGCAGGTTGCCGAAGAAACCGGCCCAGGTAATCGTCACACCGGTGCCGCCCACGCCCTCCAGCGACTGCAGCAACATCGCCAGCGGAATGAGGTACATGTTGGCCACGCTGTGCTCGAAGCCCGCGGCGACAAACGCCGAAATCGGAAAAATGATCGCCACCACCTTGTCGATCACGCTGCGTCCGGCGAGCGTCATCCAGATCGCCATGCACACCAGCACGTTGCAAAGCATGCCTTTGAACAGCGCGGTCCAGAACGGCATGCTCACCTTGGCGGCAGCGATGGCGACGTACTCCCGGGCGATGGCGCCACCGTTCATGTCCGCGTGACGCGAAAGATAAACCAGCAGCGCCAGTCCGGCGGCGCCGATGAAGTTGCCGAAGCAGACCACTGCCCAGTTGCGCAGGACTTCCTGCGTCGAGATCCGGCCGTCGGCCCAGGCCATCGCCAGCAGGTTGTTGCCGGTGAACAGTTCCGCGCCGGCGACCACCACCAGCATCAGGCCCATCGAGAACACCACGCCGCCCAGTACCTGCTTCGCGGCAAAACCGAGCGAAGGATCTGACCTGACCAGCACGAAGTAGAGCGCCCCCAGGCCGATGAATGCCCCGGCCAGCACGCTCAGCATCAGCATTGACAGCAACGGCAGCCGCGCCTTGGCGACGCCAATCGACTCGACGCGCGCGGCAATTTCCTTGGGGGAGAAGGCATCAAAGCCAAAAATTTCAGACATGTCAGCTCACGATCTGGATGGAAACGGATGGGACCAGCCTGGTCGCGTCCATTTCTCAATTGCCATCTAGTGTCGTGACTTACTAATTTCGATACATGAAACCGCGTCTTTTTCCGCATGGCGGCGTTGTTCGTCGTTGCCGTAGTCCCCGCTACGGCGCCTCCTCACGCCTTGCCACACGAAAAAATCCATCGGTTTCATCACGTATAGAAATTAGCAAGTCACAACACTAGTTGCCGGACGAACACACGATTCTCATGATGTTCACCGTCGAAAGTATAGAGGCTGTCGCCGATGTCCCGGTAGCCCTTGGCCGCATAGAAATCACGCGCGCGCCGGTTGTGCGCCCACGCGGTCAGCCACATGGTGGAAAGTCCGCGCGCGATGGCCAGTGCTTCTGCCTGCCGCAACAGCATGCTGCCGATCCCCTGTCCGGCAAACCGTTCCTGCACGTAGAGCCGGTCCAGTTCCATGGTGCGCCCCGCCGGCACCCGCGCGTGGGTGGCGCCCTCGGTCAGTTGCACGAACCCGACCAGGTGGCCACCGGTCTCGGCGAGAATGAACGTGGTCGCGGGATCGGAAATCATCGCCGCGATCGCCTCGGTGGAAAGAAGTTGCCGGACCTCGCGCGCCAGCGACAGCCGGATACCACCCGTCGCATAGGTATCGAGGAAGACCTGGGTTGCAAGCACGCCGATGCATATCGCGTCGGCGGCGCCGGCGGCTCGCAGGGTCACATCAATGGTGGGCTTCGCCGGTACGGGTCGCATGAATACACTCTTATAAAATGGAGACAGCTCTGCCTGACCCCCTCTAGCACGGCCCCGTTTGGCTCGATTACTTTGATGCCGCCGCGCGGATTGCCTGCAGGGTCGTGTTCGGTGAAATCGCTTCGGGATCGATGCGAATCTCGATCAGCGCCGGCTTGCCGGCATTCATCGCGCGTGCAAATGCGGGCGCAAATTGCGCCGTGTTTTCCACCACTTCGCCATGCGCGCCGAAAGCGCGCGCGTAGGCGGCGAAATCGGGATTGACCAGCGCCGTGCCGTGCACATTGCCGGGATATTCGCGCTCCTGGTGCATGCGGATGGTGCCGTACATGTTGTTGTTGACGACGATGAAGATGACATTGAGCTGGTACTGCACGGCGGTGGCGAGCTCCTGCCCGGTCATGAGAAAACAGCCGTCACCGGCGAAGGCGATCACGGTGCGGTCCGGATACAGCGCCTTGGCGCCAATGGCGGCGGGCACCCCGTAGCCCATGGCGCCGGAGGTGGGCGCGAGTTGCGTGCGAAAGCCGCGATAGCGATGGAAGCGGTGCACCCAGGTTGCGTAGTTGCCGGCGCCGTTGCAGAGGATCGCGTCAGCGGGCAACACACCCTCAAGATGCTGCATGACGTCCCACATCTGCACCTTGCCGGGGATTGTCTTTTTCGCCTGCCAGGCGCAATAGGCGGCGTTGGCTTCGGTGGCGCCCGCTTCCACACCGGCGCGCGTTAGCCTCGGCAGCGCCGCCAGTGCGCGCGCCATCGCCGGCATGGTGGCATTGATCATCAGGTCGGCCTGGTAGACGCGGCCCAGTTCCTCGGCGCCGGCGTGGATGTGCACCAGTTTTTGCACCGGCAGCGGCGCGTTGATGAGGCCATACCCGCTGGTGGTCATTTCGCCCAGCCGCGGACCAATGGCGATTATCAGGTCGGCCGCCCTGATGCGCGCGGCCAGGGCGGGATTGATGCCGATGCCGACATCGCCTGCGTAGTTCGGATGCGCGTTGTCGAACAGGTCCTGAAAACGGAACGCGCAGCCGACCGGGAGCTGCTGGATCTCGATGAAATGCGCCAGGTCCGCGCAGGATTTGCGGTCCCAGCCCGAGCCGCCGGCGATGACAAACGGCCGTTCCGCACTCGACAACAGGCCGGAGAGGCGCACCAGTGCTTGATCTCCGGGCGATGTGCTCACGCGCTGCCAGGCGCGCGCGTCATCGACTTGCACTTCCGCGGAGAGCATGTCCTCCGGCAGCGCCAGCACCACCGGCCCCATGCGTCCGCTGGCGGCGACCTGATAGGCGTGGGCAATGAACTCAGGAATGCGATCAGCGCGATCGATCTGCGCGACCCACTTCGCCATCTGCCCAAACATGCGGCGGTAATCGATCTCCTGAAACGCCTCGCGCTCGACGAAATCGCTGCCGACCTGGCCGATGAACAGGATCATCGGCGTCGAATCCTGGAACGCGGTGTGCACGCCGATCGAGGCATTGGTCGCCCCTGGGCCGCGCGTGACGAAACAGAGCCCGGGATTGCCGGTCAGTTTGCCGACCGCCTCCGCCATGTTGGCCGCGCCCGATTCGTGGCGGCAAGTGATGAGCTTGATCGTCTCCCGGCTTGCGTACAGCGCATCGAGCACCGGCAGGTAGCTTTCACCCGGTACGCAGAAGGCGAGGTCGGCGCCGTGGATTTTCAGTTGGTCGACGAGGACCTGGCCGCCGGAACGTGCGGGGCGCGCTTTCCTTGCCGGCGTGATGTCTTGACCGGTCATTTCTGGTTGACCTCGTATCCTTTGGTCTTGAGCGCCTGCACCAGTCCGCGCGGCCCCACCAGGTGCAGCGAGCCCACCGCCACAAAAACCGGATCTTTACCAGCCAGGTAGCTGTCGATCTTTTTCAGCATGGCGTCGTGCCGCCCGTGCAGCATGATGTCATCGAGCTGCGAGGACATCCGCATGCCGCGATTGACGTCCGCGGTCACGTCCTCCATCAGCTTCGTGTCACCGGTCTGCCAGGCGTTCACCATGCCGGTCACCTGGTCAGCCGAGCGGCCAAGTTCAAGCGCGGCGACCGCGTTATCCAGGAAGGCTTCCTGCAAATTGCCCGGCATCGAGCCGAGCATCTCCAGTTGCCCGCGAACCGATTCCAGCTCTTCGACCGGCTTGGCAGCGTCCTTGGCGCGAGTGAGCAGATACGCATCGACACCCAGGTTCATGTCGTAACCGAGCCGCGAAAATTCCACCACCGACAAAAAGCCGCCGACCACGAACGGCCGCATCGGCTTCACCGCCTCGTCGGGAATCTGCAGGCGTGCCAACTGCGCATTCAACCGGTCAAACAAGGGCTTTGGAATGTTCTTGTCCAAAGTGTCGGGAGGAACATAGCTGATCAGTTCATTAATGTTGCCCGCGTCGGATTTGCTGACATCCGCCTCGACCACCAGCTTCGCCGAATTGTCGAATGCCGTTTCCACCGCTTCCGGCAGTGGATAGAACGTGCGCTTGCCGACATGCATGGTGCCGAACAGCCAGATCGTGTTGGACGCTGACTTGACCTCCCACAGAAATGACTTGGTCCGCGATGCGACGGGCGCCTGCCCGATGCGTTTCAGCGGCGATGCCGACGGCGCGGGCAGTGTGATCACCGGCTCAACGACCGGCGCAACCGCGGCGGGCCGAGTCGGATCATAGGCGGCGCCGCTTGCCGCCGGGACTGGCGCCAGCGGCGTAGGGGCGGGGGCGGGGGCGGCGTCAGGTGGCGGCGGGGCAAGGCCGAGGGCGGGAGCGGGAGCGGGAGCGGGAGCGGGCGCCGGGACGGCGGCTGGGGCCGGGGCAGCGACGGGTGCCGGAGCGGTCGGCAATACCGGCGCAGGTGACGGTACTGGAACTGATACCGCCGCCATCGCCGTTAATGAAAGGGCCAAGGTCAGCGTAACGGCAATGCGTTGCAGATTCATGAAGTGGTCATCAGATTGAAATGGCGCGGCGCCGCGATCGGCGATTCGTTCGCATGGGCGGTAATTTTCGCAGGAATGACGCGCGCGCGCCGCAATTTTGCAGATCGCATCCCGCCCGGCCGCCAGCTCGCGCCCCGGATCAGTCGCAATGGCGGGCTGCTAGAATGGCTCGCTGAAATGAAAACCGATGGGAGGACGCTCATGAGTATATTCACTCGCCTTGCCCGCATCGCACGCGTCACCGCCGCCCTGTTTGCGATCAACGCAGCCGGCGAAAGAAACTGAAGCCGCCGCGGGGAAAGCGGCCGAAAGCAAGAAGCCTTGAGTCTCGCGGGTTCGCGGCCGAAACATCATTCATGACGGGTTCATGCCCAGGCTACGGCGTGTTCAGGATTCTGGCCGCCATTTCATTGGCCCTCATCGTGCTACCCGCCTGGCCGGCGGATTCCTGCCCACACCGCGGCGACCTCGACGCGATGTATTGCGATGAAGACCGCGATCTGATGGCCGATGCGCCGAAAGACCCGGCAAGATTTCGCAATCCGGCCTCGCTGCTGCTGAGTTACTCACCGCAGGAAGACACCGCCGCTTACGAAAAAATGTGGGCGCCATTCGTTGGTCACATGGGCCAGTGCGTCGGGCGCAAAATCCGCTTCTTCCAGGTGTTTTCCAGTGCCGCCGCGGTCGAGGCGCTGCGCTCGGGCCGCATCCAGTTCAGCCTGCTGGCGACCGGTGACACGCCGTTCGCCGTCAACGTGGCCGGCGCGGTGCCCTATGCGGGCATCGGTGGTGGCAAAGACAAAAAACTCCTGAGCTATCATGTGGTGGTGCTGGTCAAACACGATAGTCCTTTCAGGAAACTTGCCGACCTTAAAGGCAAACGCGTCGCGCATACCGCCGCGTCGTCCAACTCGGGCAATATGGCGCCGCGCGCGCTGTTTCCGGCAGAAGGACTCACCCCCGACAAGGATTACAAGGTGATTTATTCGGGCAAGCACGATAATTCCATCACCGGCGTGCTGCGCGGCGACTACGATGCCGCCGCCGTCGCCGACGATGTCCTGGACCGGATGCTCACGCGCGGCCTGGTCAAGCCGGGCGATTACCGCGTCATCTATAAAAGCCAGCCTTTCCCGGCCGGCAGCATGGTGCTGGCGCACGATCTAGACCCGGCGCTGGCGGGCAAACTGCGCTCGTGCACGCTGTCTTACCCGTTCTCCGCGGAATTGACGACGGCATTTCAGGGCGCGGACCGATTCGTGCCGATAGACTACCGACAGGATTTCGTAGCCGTGCGCGCAGTGGCGCGCCTCAGCGGCGAAGCCATCAGCCGCCCCGGCCGGGATCGAAAGGATGCGGGCAAATGACCGATCGTTCATTGCAGATTCGCGGCCTCGTGAAGGAGTACCAGCGCGGCGTGCCGGTGCTCAAGGGCATCGATCTGGATATCGCCGGCGAAGGTATCACCGCCATCATCGGCCCGTCCGGCACCGGCAAATCCACGCTGATCCGCTGCATCAACGGCCTGGTTGAGCCGACCGCGGGCAAGATCATGTTCCAGGGCCAGAACCTTGCCCAGCTGAAAGGCGCCGAGCTGCGCGCCGCGCGGCGGCGTATCGGCATGGTCTTCCAGGAGTACAACCTGGTCGAGCGCCTGACGGTCATGGAGAACCTGCTGACCGGTCGCCTCGGCTACATGTCGGCCTTCAACGCCTGGCTGCGGCGGTTTCCGCAGGCCGATATCGACGAAGCCTATCAATTGCTAGACACGGTCGGACTCGCGAGCTTCGCCAACCAGCGCGCCGACAGCCTCTCCGGCGGCCAGCGGCAGCGCGTCGGCATCGCCCGCGCGGTGATGCAGCACCCGGAAATTTTGCTGGCCGATGAACCAACCTCCTCGCTCGACCCGAAGACCTCGGTGGAGATCATGGAACTGATGGCAAACCTCGCCGGCACGCGCAACATCCCGGTGGTGGTGAATATCCACAACGTCGATCTCGCCAGGCGATTCTGCGGCCGCATGATCGGCATGACCGATGGCAAAGTGGTGTTCGATGGCGACCCCTCGCAGTTGACGGACGTGCGACTGAAGGAAATTTACGGCGGGGAAAACTGGATTGAATGACGCACTGTCATTTTGAACGGAGCAAAGCGCAGTGAAGAGTATTGTTGAACCGATCAGTCATGTTGCAGCTTTGTCTATCGGGACTATTGAAAGTGGCAATTGCCCGTTCATGTCGCCTGTGACGCATGGCACTTCCCCCTTTGAAAAAGAGGGATTGAGGGGGATTTTCGTCCGTCGACTTTTTGTAACCGCTGCAAATCCCCCTCAATCCCCCTTCGGCGAAGGGAGAAGTGCCACTTACTG
>JANNGY010000658.1:0-2174 GCA_031404095.1 Betaproteobacteria bacterium
GGCTTTCACCCGATGGAGCGGGCAGGCGATGCAGCGCCTGCCCCTTTTTCGCAGGAGTGAAATGTGCCCACCGCAATAATCGCTGATGACGAACCCCTGCTCCGCGACCAGCTCAAATCGCGCCTCGCCAAGCTCTGGCCCGAACTCGAACTGATCGCGGAGGCGATGAACGGCGCCGAGGCGCTCGCCCTGTTCGAGGAACGCCAGCCCGATGTCGTGTTTCTCGATATCCACATGCCGGTGATGACGGGGCTCGAGGCAGCCCGATTGATCGGCCGCGGCCGCGACAAGCGCGCCCATATCGTGTTTGTCACCGCCTACGACGAGTACGCGGTCGAAGCGTTCGAACGGGGCGCGATCGACTATGTCCTGAAGCCGTTCAACGAAGCGCGTCTGTCGGAGACGGTGGCGCGGCTGGTGGAGCGCCTCGACGCCATGCCGGATCCGGCGGCGGACGCGGCGACCGACGCACCCGATCTCGCCAGCGTACTGCGCCAGCTCACCAGTCGCATGGGCCTGCCGTCCGATGAGTACCTGCGCTGGATCAAGGCGAGCGTCGGCCAGACGGTGCGGCTGATTCCGGTGGATGAAGTGGTGTACTTCCAGTCCGACGAGAAGTACACCCGGGTGGCGCTGGAAGATTCGGAAGTGCTGATTCGCAAGCCGATCAAGGAATTGCTGGCGGAACTCGATCCGCGGCAGTTCTGGCAAGTCCACCGCGCCACCATCGTCAACACCCGTGCCATCGCCGGCGTGGTGCGCGGACTGCGCGACCAGGCCGACCTCAAGCTCAAGGGCCGCCCGGAAGCGCTCACCGTCAGCCGCAATTTCACCCACCTGTTCAAGCAGATGTAGGGAGCGGTAAGGCGTGGCATGACGCAGCCGCGAAGGAAAATGAATGAAAATGAATGGGGTTGAAAATGAATTGAAAATGAATGGGGTCAGACACCACTTAAATTGTTCCGCTACAATTCAATCTCCTTTCACAGGAGATCGCCTTGGCCCGCCTGCCCCGCTACGTCATCCCCGGCCAGCCGCAACACATCATCCAGCGCGGCAACAACCGCCAGCCCATTTTTGCCGCTGACGGCGACTACCAGTTCTTCGGAGAAAATGGTGTCTGACCCCATTTCCGTACCAAATGTGGAAACGCGAGCTTCAGAAATGTGAGCAAAAAAATGGCAAATGAGACGATACAGATAGATGAACTTAGGAAAATGATCAATCAAGTATTTGATTTCATCAGCCTTGAGCTTGGGCAATCGGCCATTGAGTTGGAAAACAATTTTTATTGGGGGGTTCCACTTGATGCCCTCTATGAACTGGCGGCCAAGCCGAGTGACTTGGATGTTGGTAGTTTGAAAGATGATTATGAGTTTGTTCTCAAAGCCAGCAAAAATCCCGAGCAGGCTTTGCCGCTGATGCTGCTCCATGTGGCTCCGCTGCTTCGGGAAATTGCGCTAAAGGTGCCAAACTTCAAAAGCCCTAAAGCGCAAACGGTTCCAGGCTCGAAATAATTTCCGCTGGTAACTGTCTTTAGTAAAAAAGAAAACCACCCCCAACGCCCGCTGCCGCGGGCGTTGTTCATTAGCCGCTGTCGCCGCATCACGCGGCCGGGCTATTCCTGGTCCGTCTCCGGCGAGAACAGCTTCTGCTGCGTCGGTCCGCTCTCGTGCCGATGCACCTTGACGATGCCGTGTTCCGCCTTCAGGTCCGCGCCTTCGACCCACTGCCGGGTTTCCAGCGTCACATGCAGGAAGTCACCTTTGCGAAACGCCTCGCTGCCTTGCTGCACGGCGTTCACAAAGGCCGGGTCCTGGATGGTGACGAATATATTGCGGCTGCCATCGGTCACGCGCCACTTGTTGCCTTCCTGAAACGATGGTGCGACGATCATCAGCCGCGTATCGCTGCTGCTCACCGTTTCCCCTTCGTGTTCGGTCGGCGCATCGAAGTACGCCACCTCGTCCTGCTTGGCCTCGAAGGTCGGCTTGTCCTTGTGGCGAATCTTGAAAAGGATAAATGGGGTCAGACACCATTTCGGAAATTCTAAGGGGCCAGGCTCGCAATAAATTCCGGTACGTCGCCGAAGTGGTCGGCGTGAATTTTGTATATCAACGCAATCCGTCGCCGGCCTCACCCAGACCGTCGCCTACAGCTACAACAGCGCCGGC
>JANNGY010000659.1:0-7509 GCA_031404095.1 Betaproteobacteria bacterium
TGCTGACGCCGATCAGCACGCCTTCGTTCGCCGCCAGCCGCGCCAGCAGTTTATTGCCGGCACGGCCGGGCGCAAGCCGATGCGAGCCCGCCAGCGTCTTGCCGTACTGCTCCATCTGATCGGCACTGAGAAGCTCCGATCTCAGTGGCTGTTCGTCGGCATTGTCCGGTGGCAGGACGTTGTCGCGAAAGCCTGTCCGCCAGTTTCGCACCCGGCGGAGAATGGTTGCGGCGTTCGCCTTCAATCGTTGGGCCCCTTCTCGTGGCACTCGTGGCACCCTCGGCACTTTTGACACACGTGGCAGCTTGGTGGCAAGGGAAATCCCGACGCGGCGCAAATTGCGTGGGATGGCATGCGGCGGGCAGTTACCACGCTATTTTGCACCCGGATTGTTCTTTTGTTAGGGAAGCTCTTATCAAGCCCAAACTGTCATTTCCGCGAACTTATGCGGTTCTTCGCTAAAAAATCCATGTCATCCTGAGCAAAGCGAAGGATCTCGTCGCGACCAGATCCTTCGCTTTGCTCAGGATGACAGCATTATTTGATTGACGATGGAATAAGTTAGCGCTTATGCGCTTTCGCGGGAATGACACTTGGTCAGAGGTTCCTTAGCTAGCCCGCTTTCGAGCCGTTCCGCCGACTCACCGGCATGATTTTTTCCGGCGAGGATTTCCGCCTGCGGCCCGTGTGTCACGGCTTCGCGGTCACCGGGGTAATCGATGATGCCGCGACAAATGTCCATCGCGTCATTTTCCTGCTGTGTTGGCGACTGCTGCCCTCAAGGCACCCATTCAGGCACCCATCCACGCACCCGCCCATTCCGGGCAGATGCGCGTTGGCGTCTGCCGTCAGCGCGGCGCGATTTTTCCGCTGTCGTCGGAGACGATGATTTCGACGCGACGGTTCAATTGACGGCCGGCCGCCGTGTCGTTGCTGGCAACCGGAAAGGATTCGCCATATCCGCGCGAGCTCATGCGCTCGGTGCCGATACCCATATCCAGCAAGGCCGTGCGCACCGAACGGGCGCGGTCATCAGACAGCTCCTGATTGCGGCTGTCGCTGCCGGTGCTGTCGGTGAAGCCTTCGATCATGACCTTGCGCTGCGGGTATTGCTTGAAGAAATCGGCGAGCTTCTGCACATTGCGCATGCCACCGGACTTGAGTTGCGCCTGGTTGGTGTCGAACAGCACGTCGCCGAGCGTGATGACCATGCCGCGCTCGGTCTTCTTTGCTTCCATGTCGCGAAGTTGTGCCTCGAGTTGGCGCGCGCGGCCTTCCGCATCCAGCGCCTGCTGGCGCGCCGCGTCGGCGTTCAACTGTGCGGCCGTCGCAACCTGCCTTTCGCTGGCGGCGTCGCGCTGGGCCGCTTCGGCGCTGCGGATTGCCGCCTCGGACTGGCGTTGCAGCGCATCCGCATTGCGTTGCGAGGCCTCGGCCTGGCGCTGCGAAGCCTCGGTCTGGCGCTGTGAGGCTTCGGTCTGGCGCTGCGAAGCTTCGAACTTTCGTTGCGAGTTTTCCGCGCTGCGCTGGGCCGAATCTGCCTCGCGTGTACGCGCTTCGAGGCGGACCCGGTCGCGCTCCGCGCCGGCGTTCGCCACCGCCAATTCGGCGGCTTTTTGCCCGGCGGTTGCCTGGGCAATGGCGACCTGCTGTCGCGCCAGATAGGCGAGATTGTCGACCACGGAATTGTCCTCGCGCTTGTCAAAGGCGTTATTGGCGCGGCCCAGCGTGTCGCCGGCCTGCCTCAGCTCCGCGGCGGCGAAGGTCGTGACCTGCGAATTCGCTTGCGCGTCTCGGTAGTCCCTGCGCGCCTGGTCGAGCAGGGAATTGTTGGCCGGCAGCGAACTGCAGCCGGCAAGGAGGGTGATGGCGACAAATGCTGACGTTAACAGTTTGGTTTTCATGACCGGTTTCTCGATTCGTTTCTAGTTGGGTTTGCGGTTGATCTCTTCGCGCAGCACGCGGCTGTCTTCCTGGGTGACGCTGGCTGCCTTGCGCGCCTTGGCGGACTCCGCCAGCTTCTCCGCCAGCCGGGCATCGACTTGCGCCTCTTCCGCCAGGCGACGGGCGCTGTCGTACTCTTCCTTGCCCATGGCGCGGTTGGCACGTTCCAGCCGGTCCTGCGCCGAGCGCATTTCTGCCGGTGCATACTCGTTGCCGCCGGCGCTGATGGCGTTGGCGATAGCCAGCCGCGACACCGCCATCTGTTCAGTCGGCGGCGGTGTGCCGCTCGCGCAACCGCCAATGACGAGCGCGGCGAGGATGATCGCCGCAAACCCGAAAATGCCTGTGTGACTCGAATAGTGTTTCATCGTGTTCCTTGCAATAAGTTGGTGAATGCCGGCAGCCGACCCGTCAGCCGCCCGCTGCGACGCGGTATCAGTGTCAGTGCGCTTCGGTGGGGGGTTCCGTGGTCGCGTAGCGGCGCGCAGCCTCCGGCCAGTTCACGACAGACCACCAGCCTTCGAGGTAATCGGGACGCCGATTTTCGTGCTTGAGGTAATAGGCGTGTTCCCAGACATCATTCAGCAGCACCGGAGTGCGGCCCTGCATTTGCGGATGGTCGTGGCCGGCGGTCACGACAATCTCGAGCTTGCCGCCGTCCCGTGTTTTCACCAGCCAGACCCAGCCCGACCCGAACAGCGCGCCGCCTGCCTGGTCGAATTGCTTCCTGAATATTTCAAACGAGCCGAAGTCCCGCTTGATCGCATCCGCCAGCGGGCCCGCCGGTTCCCCGCCGCCGGCCGGCGACATGGCTTGCCAGAACAGACTGTGGTTCACGTGTCCACCGGCGTTGTTGTGGACGGCCGTGCGGATGTCGCCGGGCAATTTTGCCGAATTGAGCAACAGCCAGAGCGGCGTTTTCAGCTGCAGATCAGGATGTGTTTCCAGCGCCGCATTCAGCTTTTCCACGTAGGAGGCGTGGTGTTTGCCGTGGTGCAGCAGCATGGTCCGCGCGTCGATCCACGGCTCCAGCGCCGCGACGTCATACGGCAGCGCCGGCAGAAAATGCTTCGACGGCCTGACTTGCGAATTGGCCGTTACGTCGTTTTTGCTTGCGATAACTGCCGTCATGTTTCGGTACTTTCCAGTTTGCCCCGCCGGTCCGATGCACATTGAGAATTGCGCTTCGCGGCACGATTGAGGTTACACACCGGGCGCGATTGCGTCTGTGCGACGCCGTACAGTTCGCGCCGCTGCCGGCGCTGTTGGGCAGGACGGACTGCTAGTCCCTAGTGTAGTGCTTCATTCTGTTTGGAACTTATGCGAGTAATCCGCTATTTGTGGCTCCCTCCCCCATGGAAATGGGGGAGGGTCGGGGTGGGGGTGAATTCGCAAGCATCGCCCCCATCCCAACCTCTGCGCCCCCTTTTCGGGGGTCCCCCGTTGCCGGGGGAAGGAGCCTGTAAACAATTTTTGTCTTAAGTGCCATCAAATACGAAGCGGTACACTAACGCGGCAACTGCCGGTGCGCTTGATACAACGCGATATCGATTTGGTATGCGGTACGGGTGACGCTGGCGCCCGCATTCGCCGGCTGCCTGGGGCTGACACGCAGTGGCGCCACCCTGGCGTCGCTGTTGCATTGGTTCTTGCTGCCGACTCGCAATGTGCAGTTCGCGGGTCCTGCGGAATTCGCCGCTTCGCCAGATTGCACTTCGTCGGCAAATTCGATCATGCGCTGGTGGCTGGCGCTTTCTGCCGTTGTAAAGGCGCCTGCCGTCGTCGTCGCAATGCTCGCGGCCACGGCGTACATGCCGGCCAGCACGGCTGCGGCAATCAGTAAACCTGCGGAAAGTCTCGACATGGTCTCGCTCCTGTGTTGTCCGTCACTGCGCCAGAACGTGCCCGCGTCCAACTGCAGGCGCGATCCGGCGCGATGCAGTCGTGTGATTTGGCGTCTTCGCGCATTTGCCTGATACCGTTTGTTTCCCCGGGATGGCTGGTTTCGCCAAAACCGTGATGCAGGCGCTTATCGCAGACTAAGATTGCCGGCGCCAAACAGCCCCAGCAAGCCGATGATGATGAGATAGATCGCCACGATGTAGTTCAGCAGCCTCGGCATGACGAGAATGAGAATGCCGGCGAGCAACGCGACCAGTGGTCCGATACTGACGTTTAGGTTCATGTTGATTTTCCTGCTTCCTGTTGATTGAATGCGACGCCAAGCGACGATGGGTTGCCGGGCGCATGTTTGCGGGACACGGACGGCAAGCGCGATGCAAGACAGAATCTTCGCTCGGGCCGACGCACCCTTTGCGCACCCTTTGGCCCCAGGAGAGAGGCTAGGCAACAATCCCGTGGGTGTCGGTGCGATGGGAAACATAGCGAATCGCCGCGTGTTGTTTTCCGATTGCGCCACGGATTCACCGCAGCGGTTCAGGCGCCGCCGATCCGGCAATCCGCGCCGACGGCCGCCTCAAGGTGCAACGTCAGCCGAGCACTTTTTTGTAAGTGTCCGTCACTGCTCGATAGCATTCGCAGGAAGCGGCCTCGAGACCGTTGCGGTCGAGAATCGTGATATTGCCGCGGCGGTATCTGACCAGCTTTCGCTCTTGCAGCAGACCGGCGGCGTTAGTGACGCCGACCCGCCGCACCCCCAGCATGCGGGCGAGCACTTCGTGGGTCAGGTAGAACTCGTCGGCGTGCGCCCGGTCATGCATCATCAGCAGCCAGCGCGCGAGGCGCGCATCGAGCGAGTGAAAGCGGTTGCACGCGGCGGTCTGCGCGAGTTGCGCCAGCAGCACGAAGGCGTAGCGTTGCAGTTTATTTCGTAGCGCGGGGCTCAGCTCAAGTTCATCCAGAAATGCCGCCGCGGTCATTCTTAGCGCCGAGCCGGCGCCCTGCACCACCACTCGCAGAGGGGAGGCATGCACCCCCAGCACCAGGGGTACGCCAACCATGCCTTCGTTGCCGACCAGTTCCACCTCCAGGCTGGCGAGGCTATTGAGCGGAATCACCAGCGAGATGAAGCTGTCGGCAGGAAAATATACGTGGCTGATGCGATCCTCCGCTTCGCAAAGCACGTCGGCAAACGTCAATTCGACCGTCTCGCAACTCGCCAGCAAATGGAGCCGGTCTTTGCGCGGCAGGCCGGCCAGCAGGAGATTGGCGGCTGGCGCACGCCTCATCGCACGCACCGCACGCTTCGCGAGCGCGCGCGCCGTTCCCGTCTGTGATCGGTCATCGATTCGCGCCGGCGGTACTTTCATCAAGGGAAATGCATCATGGGTGTGAGCACGCATCGTGATCTTCCGTCATTGAAGTTGGCCGCGCGTCCTCGGGGCCGGCCAGGCACTCGCGCCTTGCTTGCCGGCGACAATTTCCTTGCCAGCGCTCTTGCGATGCCCAGCGCCATTGGCTCGATTATCGGCATCGATGCGCCATCCGGTCCGTGCACCAGCGTACATAGGGCGCGAATTCGGTCGTCATGTCACGGGGATGCGGCCTGGCGTACGCGCAACGCCCGGTCCCGGCGGGCATCGGGACAAAAGGACGGCGTCAGGAAACCGTTGACCGGAAGGCTTGAAAAGGATCGCCCCCCGGGATGTCCGCGAACAGGCGATCAAATTCCTTTTTGACCACTTTGTAACACTCGCAAACTTCACGCTCCAGCCCGGGCCGGTCCAGCACCGTGATGCGGCCGCGGCTATAGCGGATCAGTCCGGCGCGTTGCAGCTTTCCAGCCGCTTCGGTCACGCCTTCGCGCCGCACGCCGAGCATGTTGGCGATCAATTCCTGGGTCATGGTCAACTCGTCGGAGTCGAGGCGATCGAGGCTCAGCAGCAGCCAGCGGCACAATTGCTGTTCCACCGTATGGTGGCGATTACATACCGCCGTCTGCGCCATTTGCGTAATCAGCGCCTGGGTATAGCGCAGCAGCAGGTGCATGACCGGCCCGGCCCGATTGAATTCTTCTTTCAACAATTGCGCCTTCAGCCGGTAGCCGAAGCCCGCGCTCTGCACCACCGCCCGGCTCGGCGTCGTCTCGCCGCCCATGAACAGCGCGATGCCGAGGATTCCCTCATTGCCGACTACGGCGATCTCGGCGGACGAGCCGTTCTCCATGACGTAAAGCAATGAGACGATGGAGGTGGTCGGGAAGTACACATGATGCAGGCGGCCGCCGGATTCGTATAACGCTTCGCCGAGCGGCATGGGAATCAGCTCCAGATGGGGAGACAGGCGGTCGAACTCGGCTACCGGCAGTGCGGCAAGAAGATGGTTCTGCTTGGGATGATGTGGCGAGGGCATGGACGGGTTTCCGGCGTGCGGTCATGGCTGCGTGATTTGACGGCGCTAGCCTGATGGAGCGTCGTTCCCCATGATATCAAGTTTTATTTCCGGCTCTGTACGATATCGCACATATTAACGCCGCCCTGCACCCTCTCATTGCACACTATCGGCGCGCTATGTGCGATGGCGTACCGAAAATGGCGGCCAACCCGATATGATGAATCGTCGCTGCCAAACATGCATCACGGTCGCGAATCCTCCCAAGCGCCTGCCGAAAGAAAAAGAGTCAAACCCGGTGCAGGATGGGCTTTCCAGCAGGGGCGGCAATCCTGCACCTTCGGCCGCGCGATCCGCCATTGCCAATCGCGGCCCAATCGAGGTCGGTGTGTCTAAACAAATCGGTGATCAGGTGCCTGCCCGTCCCGGCTCCGGCACGCCCGGCACGCCCGACGCGGAGGGCACAAGCGAAATACGGCGCCAGGAAACCCTGCTGAAGACCGGCGCGCTGCAGAAGGCAATCTTCAACAGCGCCAATTTTTCCTCGATTGCGACCGACGCGAAAGGCGTGATCCAGATCTTCAACGTCGGCGCCGAACGGATGCTGGGCTACGCAGCCACCGAGGTGGTTAACAAGATGACCCCGGCCGACACTTCTGATCCACAGGAAGTGATCGAGCGCGGCAAGACATTGAGCCTCGAATTCGCAACCCGAATTGCGCCCGGATTCGAGTCTCTGGCGTACAAGGCCTCGCGCGGTATCGAGGACATCTACGAGCTTACCTATATCCGCAAAGACGGCAGCCGCTTCCCGGCGGTAGTCTCGGTCACCGCGCTGCGCAATGCCCAAAACGCCATCATCGGCTACCTGCTGATCGGCACCGACAACACCTCACGCAAGCAGGCCGAAGAGGCATTGCGCAAGGCGGGCGCCTTGCAGAAAGCTATTTTCGACAGCGTCAACTTCTCCAGCATCGCCACCGACGCCAAAGGCGTGATCCAGATCTTCAATGTCGGCGCCGAACGGATGCTGGGCTATACGGCTGCCGAAGTGATGAACAAACATACCCCAGCCGATATTTCCGATCCGCAGGAAGTCATCGCTCGGGCCAAAGCATTAAGCGCAGAACTGGGGACCGCGATCACGCCGGGCTTCGAGGCGCTGGTTTTCAAGGCCTCGCGAGGGATCGAGGACATCTATGAACTGACCTATATCCGGAAGCCGGCAAAGTTTCGTTCGGCTGCGGTGCGGGGGATTCCACGTCACGAAGAGCT
>JANNGY010000660.1:0-10283 GCA_031404095.1 Betaproteobacteria bacterium
CTTAATCACGTCGATGAGTTTATTGAGCTGTTTCACGATCTGCTCGATGATCCGTTCGTCTCCGGACGTCACAATGGTCATCTGCGACATAGACGGATCAAGCGTTGGTCGAAGGGCTGATCGAATTCATCGAAGAGACGGTGTTTTCACTGGTGAACAAGATCCAGAGTGAAGAAACCAACGGCATCAAGCAGGTCGAGGGCATCGTCTCGATGCTGCTGTCATTCGCGCAGAAAAACCAGGGCATGACCCGGGTTCTGATCGGCGATGCGCTGGTCAATGAAGATGAGCGGCTGCAGGCGCGCATGAACCAGTTGCATGACCGGCTGGAAGCCTCGCTGCGGCAGAGCGCGCGGGTCGCCGCCAGCGACGGCGCGCTGCATGCCTCGCTCGATGCCAATGCCTATGCCAATGCCGTGATGTCTTTCATCGTTGGCCGCTGGCACCAGTTCGCCAAGTCCGGCTTCAAACGATTGCCGATGGATAATCTGGCACAGAGCTGGGGCGTGTTTGCGGGATGAATTCGGCGACGTTTGACCCGGTTGACGCGCAACTTGCGGCGTACAACGCGCGCGATGTGGAAGCCTTTCTCGCCTGCTATAACGCAGACTGCGCCATCGACGACGGGGAGGGCACGCGCCTGATGACCGGCCACGCCGACATGCGCGCGCGTTACCGTACATTGTTCGACGGCTCCCCCAGCCTGCATTGCGACATCGTCCACCGCACCCGCATCGGCGACTACGTGCTCGATGAGGAAAGCATCAGCGGCCGGCTTCCCGGAACAGAACCGGAATTGCGCCGCGCGGTGGTGATCTATCGTATCGACCGTGCCTCCGGCCTGATCGCGCACGTGCGTTTCCTGCGCTAGCGGCGCATGCCTGGCGTGGAGCTTGCGACCCACCGCCTGTTCCTCGCCTCGCCCCGCGCCGAACAGGCCGAGGCGATGCTTGACTTCGTGTCGCGCAATCGTGAACACCTCAAGCCATGGAGTCCGCCCGGGGCGCCCAATATGTATACGCTGCCGTATTGGCAGGAGGCAATTGGCAAAAACGCGCTGGCTTTCGAGAACGGCAGCGCGGTGCGCTTCTGGCTGTCGCCGCGCGACGAGGCCGATCGCATTGTCGGCAGCATCGGCTTCTCGCAAATTTTTCGCGGATCATTCTGCTCCTGCGTCCTCGGCTACCAGATTGACCGAGAGGTCGAGGGACAGGGCCTGATGAGCGAAGCGCTGCGGGCGGCGATGCGCTACATGTTTGACGAACAGAAGCTGCATCGCATCGCCGCCAATTACCGGCCGGAAAATGTGCGCAGCGGACGGCTGCTGGCGAAGCTGGGATTTCGCATCGAGGGATATGCGAAGGATTACCTGTTCATCGATGGCGCCTGGCGGGACCATGTGCTGACGTCGGTCACCCATGCAGGGTTTGATCCGGGGTGGATCAGCGTGGGGTAGCACGAATTGGCGTCCCCAGCCGGCGTAGTCCAACCCCTCCCCACCCCTCCCCTTCGCAGGGGAGGGAGACAGCCGGCGCAGGGGACTCCTTCCCTCGCCCAGCGGGGGGTGGAGCGGGGGATTCGCGACGCCCGCGTCGCGCCCGCGGAACGGCTGGCCGATGCAGCGGCCAGTGCGCCCTGCAAGGGGGTTGGGATGGGGGGGTGATCGCGTATTGATACTGGTCGGTATGTTCCGATTTCCTCAGCGACATTTCCTGCTCACCGCATTAACACCGCCAGCAACCCAATCACCGTCGCCCCATACGCCACCGTCGAAATGACAATCGCCGCCGTCGTCTCGCGCTCGGCCACGTTGTAGCGTTGCGCGAACAGCAGCGGATTGGCGCCGATCGGCAGCGCGGCGCACATGACCGTGACCGCCGCGGCCGTGCGATCCAGCGGCATAATCCAGAACGCCGCCACCGCCACCATTGCCGGGTGGATAAGCAACTTCACCGCACCGAGCACGACGGCCGGCTTCACCACGCCAGCCACGCCGTAGTGGGCCATCGACAGGCCGATCAATACCAGGCACAGCGGTACCGCCGCCTGCGCCAGCGTCACCAGCGTGGCATCCACCGGGCCCGGCATCGGCAGCTTGAAAATATTCCATGCAAACCCGGCCACCACCGGCAGGATCACCGGGTGCAGCAGCGTCTGGCGGACCATCGGCATCAGCACGGTATCGAGCGACAGCCTGCGCGCCCGGTCGCGCCGCGACCATTCCATCATTACCGTCGCCATCGTCAGCATCACCAACCCGTGAACCGCAATGATGGTGGCGTGAATCGCCAGCCCTGCTTCGCCAAAGGCCGCGAGCGCGACCGGAATGCCGATCTGCACCGTATTGCCGAAGGTAACGGACAGCGCACGCACCGTCGCCAGGTCTTCTGCGACCTGCCGCCGCCGCTCGAAGGCCGCCACCATCAGCATCAACAGCAGGGTCGGCACAAAAAACGCCGCCAGGGCACGAAATTCGAGGCTGGCCAGGTCGATGCGCGAGGTGGTGCGAAACAGCAGTGCCGGCACGAACAGGTAGAACGCGACATTGGAAATACCGCGCGTGACCTGCCCGCTGTCGAAGGCCTTGCTGCGGCCGAACAGAAAGCCGGCCAGGGCCAGCAGGAAGATGGGGAGGAGTTTTTCGGTTAGTGGCATGACCGCTCGTAATGTGCAGTGCTTCAGGCGAAGCACTTCCCCCTTTGGAAAAGGGGGACTGAGGGGGATTTGCGGTCGTTACCCCTACACAGGCACCGAAAATCCCCCTCAATCCTTGCAGGACGCGCAGCCCAATGCATTGGGCTGCCGTTCCGCAGGCGAGCGGCATGCCGCTCGAAACCCCTGCTCCACCCCCTTCGTTGAAGGGGGAAGTGCCCGGATGACACAGTGGCATTGTCGACCAGATCGAGCATGAGCAATCTGGACTTTTTTCCCGATCGCTACAACGCTTCTGGCACCGGCGACTGCAGCACCTCCGCCCGCTCCTCCTGCTGCTGCAACTGCCACATCTCGGCGAACTTGCCGTTCATGTCGATCAGCTCGCGGAAATTGCCGCGCTCGACGATGCGGCCGTGTTCCAGCACCAGGATCTGGTTGGCGTCAATGATGGTCGAGAGGCGGTGGGCGATCACCAGCGTGGTGCGGTCCTGCGCGATTTCGCGCAACTCGGCCTGGATCGCTTTCTCGGTTTTTGAATCCAGCGCCGAGGTCGCCTCGTCGAAAATCAGGATGGCCGGATTCTTCAGCAGCGTGCGCGCGATCGCCACGCGCTGCTTTTCACCGCCGGACAGTTTCAATCCGCGTTCGCCAACCATCGCCTCCCATTTATCCGGCAGGCACTGGATGAACTCCAGCACGTGCGCGCGCCGCGCCGCATCCTCGATCTCGGCATCGGTCGAACCGGGCCGTCCGTAGGCGACGTTATAGCGAATGGTGTCGTTGAACAGCACCGTATCCTGCGGCACGATGCCGAGGCTGGCGCGCACGCTATTCTGCGTGACATCGCGAATATCCTGGCCGTCAATGGTGATGCTGCCCTTCTGGATATCGTAAAAACGGAACAGCAGGCGCGACAGCGTGGACTTGCCGGCGCCGCTGGAGCCCACCACCGCAACGGTGTGCCCGGCGGGAACTTCAAAGCTCACGTCGTGCAGGATCTGGCGCTTGGCGTCATAGCCGAAATCGACATTGTCGAAACGGATGGCCGCACCCTGCACCGCCAGCGGCTTCGCCCCGGCCTTGTCGGCAATCTCGCGATTCTCGCCCAGCAGGCGGAACATTTTTTCCATGTCGGTCAGCGCCTGCTTGATCTCGCGATACATCACGCCCAGAAAGTTGAGCGGGATATAGAGTTGGATCAGCAACGCATTCACCATCACCAAGTCGCCCAGCGTGAGCGCGCCGGCCACCACGCCATCGGAAGCGCGCCACATCAGCAGCGTTACCGCCGTGGCGATCACGCAGCTCTGCGCGACGTTGAGCATGCCGAGCGAAGTCTCGCTCTTGGTGGCGGCCGCCTCGTAGCTTTGCAGGTTCTTGTCGTAGCGCCCGGCTTCGAATTCCTCGTTGCCGAAATACTTCACGGTCTCGTAATTCAGCAGCGAATCGATGGCCTTGGTGTTGGCTTTCGAATCCATCTCGTTCATGCGCCGGCGGTGAGCCGTGCGCCATTCGGTGATGCCAATGGTGGCGCCGACGTAAAGCAGGATCGCGCACAGGGTGATCACCACAAACCAGATGTCGAATTTCTTCGCCAGCAGGATCGTCACCAAGGTGATTTCCAGCAGGATCGGGATCACCGAGAACAGCATGAACGACATCAGCGTGGACACACCGCGGGTGCCGCGCTCGATGTCGCGGGTCACGCCGCCGGTCTGGCGATCGAGATGAAAGCGAAGAGAAAGCGCATGCAGATGCCGGAAAACCGACAAGGCGATGCGGCGCATCGCCCGCTGCGTGACCTTGACGAAGACGATATCGCGCAATTCACCGAACAGCGTTGACGACAGGCGCAACAGGCCGTAGGCGCCGAGCAGGGCAAACGGCACCACCAGCACCGCTTTGGACTTATCCAGTGAATCGACGATCTCCTTCAGCAGCAGCGGCACGCCGATATTGGCGAGCTTGGCGGTCACCAGGAAGGTCAGCGCCAGCGCCACCCGCCAGCGGAAATCCCACAGGTAGGGAACCAGCGAACGGATGACCCGCCAGTCGCTCTTGGCGGGCATTGCTTCAGGGGCAGCGGAAGCGGACGTGCCCGGCGCCGCGGGCGTGGGCGCGGCTGCAGGCATCGGCGCGTGAGCGGATGGAGCGTGGGGATTCGACATGGATGGGTTTCTGACTGCCGCTGTTAACGTACGTGATCGCGCAAACAAGTATTATGACGCGCAGGCGGTCTGTTTCGGGATTGCAGACAGTCCGCCTGCGTGAAAGCAGGATCACTCATCAGTCGGTAAATCGGGCAGCCGCGAACCCAACAATATCGTCGTTCCCGCGAAAGGCGGAATCCCGTGGCGTGTGTCGAACGACACTGGATTCCCGCTTTCGCGGGAATGATGATGATTATGGTTGTACCGGGAAAATTGGCCGCCCGTTTTCCTGACCAATAAGTAGATGCAGGACAACTGCCCGGCTTTCAAGCATCCACACGCCACTTCAGGAGTCCCGCCAGAATACGCCATGCCCCGATTCGCCGCCAACCTCACCTTCCTGTTCACCGAACTGCCGTTTCTCGATCGCTTCGAGGCGGTCGCGCGCGCGGGATTTCGCGGCGTGGAGTTTCACTACCCGTTTGCCGTTGACCCAATCGAGATTCGCAAGCGACTCGATGACCATGGCCTCACCCCGGTGCTGATGAACATCCGCTCCGGCAATCACGCGCGTGGTGACTGGGGCTTTGCCTGCATCCCGGGACGCAAGGAGACGTTTCGCCTGTGCGTGATCGAGGCCATGGAATACGCGCTCGAAGTCGGCATCACACAGATCAATTGCCTGGCCGGGGTGAAGCCGGCCAAGCTGGATGCGCGCACCTGCGAACTGGTGCTGGTGGATAACGTGCGCCGCGCAGCGGAGGAATTTGCCAAGTCCGGCCTCACGCTCAATCTTGAGGCCCTCAATACCCAGGATGTCCCCGGTTTCCTGGTCAGCAACACCCGCGACGCGATGCGCCTCATCAACGAAATCGGCGCGGACAACGTCATGCTGCAATACGACTGGTACCACATGCACATCATGGAGGGCGGGAAAAACGGCGCGCGCGCCGGCACCAGCACACTGGCCGACAACATGCGCCTGCTGCTGCCGATGATCGGGCACATCCAGTTTGCCGACGTGCCCGGCCGCCACGAACCCGGCACCGGTGAACTCGATTTCCCGGCGTTGTTCGCACACGTCGATGCGATCGGCTACCCGGGATGGGTGAGCGCGGAATACAAGCCGAGCGGCAAGACCGGGGACAGCTTCAAGTGGTTAAAGCCGTACTTGGTACGATAACGGACACACCGTACCGCCTGCACACAAAGTCAAACTCGAGCACTGGCGCGCCTCTCCCGCCCCTTTCGGCTGAGTCGCCTCGCCAGTGCTAGTGATTTTGTGAATTTCGCGCGATGCAGGGCGCAGGTCAGGTTGCGGAAGGCTACCTGACGGTTCATTAATTCCGGCGAAACGAAGTCGGGTCGCCTGCGGCAACCCGACCTGCGGCACAGAGCCGGCGAATGGCGGTCGATCCGCAAGAATGCGAACTCACGGCAAGTACAACAAGTTATAGTGGCGTTCATCAATAACATCCGCTAATAAACCTCAGTGACCACCCCCAGCCAACAAGCGCGAACCCTGCAGGAGAAGCAGGCGGTTCGATTGCAGCAATTCATGATTGCCGCGGCTTCCTACGGCATAGCCATCCCGCTGTTGTTCCTGGCCAATCTGGCCGGCCTGATTGCCATTGGACCCTTGCTGACGGCAATCGGCCTGATGGTTGCCGTCAACCTTGTCCTCGTCGTCATCTTCAAGTCGGGCGCCAACCTGCGCTTCGAGGATCCCGGCATGACGCATGTGCAGACGTTTGTCGGTATCGCGTTTGTGATGCTGATCGCCTACCACTTCAATCACGATCGCAGCCTGGTGCTGATCTGGTGTTTCGTGGTCCTGCTGTTCGGCGTGTTCCGATTCAAGACTCGAGAATTCCTCGTCACCACGCTGGTGATCCTCGCCGGCTATGCGGCGGTGATCAATCTGCTGATGACGTTCAAGCCCGACACCGTCAATGTCTACCTGGAGTGGTTCCAGTGGGCGACGCTGGCGATGGTGTTGCCGGCCTTCGCGTTGATCGGCGGACGCATCAGCAAGCTGCGCGCCAGCCTGCTGGAAAACAACGCCGAACTGACCAAGGCGCTGTCCACCATCCAGATCCTGGCCAACCACGACACGCTGACCGGCCTGCCCAACCGCGCCATGTTCAACAACAACCTGCAGGGCGCCATTGCCCGCGCGGCGCGCTCCAATTCGATGCTGGCGCTGTTTTTCATCGACCTCGATCACTTCAAGCAGATCAATGACAATCTCGGCCATCCGTTCGGCGACATCGTGCTGCGCGAGGCGGTGCAACGTTTTTCCGGCCTGGTGCGCGACGGCGATACGCTGGCGCGCTTCGGCGGCGACGAATTCGTGCTGCTGGTGGAAAACCTGAAAGACCCGGGCGACGTGCATCCGATCGCGCAAAAGCTGCTGTCGGTCCTTGAACCGCGCGCCATGCTGCAAGGCAACGAGGTCAACCTGTCGTCGAGCATCGGCGTATGCGTCTATCCGAACGACGGCAAGGATGCCGCCTCGCTGGTGGCCAACGCCGACATCGCCATGTACGAGGCAAAATCGACCGGCCGCAAGCAGTACAGCGTCTTCTCGGCCGGCATGAGCGCGCACGCGGCCGAGAAATACCAGCTGGAAAACGCCTTGCGCCGCGCGCTGGAAAACCGCGAATTCCGCATTCATTACCAGCCGAAGATCGATATCGCCTCGAATCGCATCAGCGGCGTGGAAGCCCTGCTTCGCTGGGAGCATCCGGAGCTCGGCCTGATCTATCCCGACCGTTTCATCCCGCTGGCCGAAGAAACCGGGCTCATTATCGCCATCGGCAAATGGACGCTTACCGAAGTGTGCATGCGCGCGCAGGCCTGGGAAAAGCTCGGCATCCCGCCGATGATCATGTCGGTCAACCTGGCCGGTTCGCAATTGATGCATCCGGAATTCGTCAGTGAATGCAAGGCCGCGCTGAAAGCCACCGGACGCAAGCCGGAATTGTTCGAGCTCGAAATCACTGAAAGCATGGTGATGCAGAATCCGGATCGCGCCACCAGGCTTATGGACGAGCTGCGCGCGATCGGCATCCGCCTCGCCATCGATGACTTCGGCACCGGCTATTCCTCGCTCGCGTACCTGAAGCAATTCCCGGTGCATACGCTGAAAGTGGACCAGAGCTTCGTCCGCGACCTGCCGCACAACCGCGATGACGTCGCCATCACCCGCGCCGTGATCGCCATGGCCCACAGCCTGAAAATGAACGTGATCGCCGAAGGCGTCGAACGCAAGGAGCAACTCACCCTGCTGACCGCCGAAGGCTGCGATGAATTCCAGGGCTACTACTGCGCCCGCGCGCTGCCGGAAGACGAACTGCTCGCGTTCATTAAGCAGCGCGCCGGAAATTAACCGCGAATGGCAACACGCCGGCCATTGAAGGCGCGCGCCGGCGTCCCGGTCGTGGTGGCGGCCGCGGCGGTGGGTATTGCGGTACTTGCCGCGCTGGCCGGATACAAGCTTTGGTCGATGTGGATGAGCCGCGAGCCGGCCTGGCCCGACGCCGTCAAGCGCATCGAATACATCAGCCGCGGCGACAACACACTGCAACCGGCAATGTTTTATACGCCGGGCGCTCCCCCTTCCACGACCGCGCCGTCGCCGGCGCGGTCGCTGCTGGTGGCGCTGCATACCTGGGGTTCCGGCTTCGATCAGGCTGACTCAATTTCCTACGCCGACTGGTGCATCAAGCACGGCTGGGTATTCGTGCATCCGCACTTTCGCGGCGCCAACGACAAGCCCGCGGCGATGGGTTCGGAACTGGTGGTGGCCGATATCCTCGGCGCGGTCGAATACGCCAAACAACACGCGCCTGTCGATGCCGGGCGCATCTATCTCATCGGCGAATCCGGCGGCGGCTACGCGGCCCTGTTGATGGCCGGG
The DNA here is from genome assembly GCA_031404095.1 of Betaproteobacteria bacterium. Lineage (GTDB taxonomy): Bacteria > Pseudomonadota > Gammaproteobacteria > Burkholderiales > Usitatibacteraceae > UKL13-2. The sequence continues at coordinate 8,728 of JANNGY010000660.1, forward strand.
CGCGCGCCGCAAGTGTGGGCGGGCGTCTCGGCGTGGGTGCCGCCGGTGGATATGGTCTCGCATTACCAGGAAACGCTGGCACGCGGACTCCGATTCGCCGCCCATATCGAACGCGCCTGCGGCGGCGCACCGCTACCGGGCACGCCGGCCGCAGCGGAATGCGCGAAGCGATCCGCCTCGACCTGGCTCTCCGCAGCGCGCGAAGTCGCCATCGATATCAACGCCGGTATTCGCGATGGGCACGAAGGCGGCGGCAGCGTGTCCATTCGCCATAGCCTCGATGCGTTCAACCTGCTGGCCGATCCGGTAGACCGGTTGAGCGCGGCCGACATCGACACCATGGTACAACAAGCCGTGGTTCCCCCTGCACTGCAATTCGCCGGCAGCGATCCGCTGTATGGCGAGCGGCGCGTGCTGCTGCGACGCCAATCGAACAACGTGCGCCTGACATTGTTTGACGGCGGCCACCAGCGCATCACCGAGGCGGGGCTGACATGGCTGTCGCGATTGCCGGCGCGGGTGAGCACCGTCACGAATTGATACAGCGGCGGCGCGCCGCGAGGCATAACATCGGCAAATCTCTTTCGTCCGTCCACGAGGAACCCATGCGCAAAAAAATTTCGATTTCCGCTGCTTCTGTAGCGCGCGCTTTTGCCATCACCGTCGCCGCCGCTGCCATCACCGCCGCCTGTGCCGCCCCCGGCGACCCCGCAAACTTTGTGCAATGGCGTCCCGGTCTCGCCTCGTCGGCGCAACCCGATGCCGCTTACCTCAAACGCGCCAAGGCGCTGGGATATGAGGTCGTCATCAACCTCGCGCCGCCGGAGTACAAAGAGGCGGTGCCTGCCGAGGGCGGCATCCTTGGCGAGCAGGGCGTGACCTACCTGAACATCCCGGTCAATTTCGACAACCCGACGGCGGAAGACTTCCGCGTGTTTCGCGCGATGCTGAAGACGGTGGAAGCGAAAAAGGTACTGGTGCACTGCCAGGTCAACCTGCGCGGCTCATCGTTCACCTTCCTCTACCGGGTGATTCAGGAAGACGCCAACGCCGATGAAGCGCGCGGCAAGCTGAACAGCGTGTGGGCGCCAAACCCGGTGTGGAAAAAGTTTATTGAAGGTGTGCTGGTGGCGAATGGGAAGAAGGGGGAGATTTTTTAGGGGTATGGGTAAATAGCGAGAACGAGGTGCACAAGTCGTGGCGCTAAAAACGCCGTCGTCCCAGCGAAGGCTGGGACCCAGTCCATGCACAATCTGATCATGCTTTCAACGCGACACAAATTCAACTTGAAATTGGTCGGACTGGGTCCCAGCTTTCGCTGGGACGACGGCATCAGATTAGGTCACCTTCAATATCTGTCCAACGGGTTCGAGCCACTACCGCGGCAACGAAACCGCCACCGCCTGCCCAACCCGATGGATCTCCAGCAGCCCGCGTTTTTCGGCGTCTTCCAAAATCTTGCCGAAAGCCTTGTACCCATAGGCGGATTCGATGAAATCGGGGCGGCGGCGTTTCAGGGCGTTCTTGACGTTTGAGGCGTGGACCATGTCGAGGTC
>JANNGY010000661.1:0-6193 GCA_031404095.1 Betaproteobacteria bacterium
GCCAATGCATTGGCGTGGCGCTCATCGGGCGCAGCGCATGCGCTGCGAATTCCCCGGTTCTCCCCCCGCCTTCGCGGGGGCAAGACAAACATTCAACGTGCTTAATCGCCAGATCAATAGTTTCGGAGGAAGACTTGTCAAGTCATCGTGACGTCATCATCATCGGCGCCGGCCCCGCCGGACTGGCGCTGGCCGGCGCCCTGTCCCGCGAAGGCCTCGGCGTGACCGTGCTGGAAAAGCTTGCGGAGCCGGTGCTGGCCGATCCGCCGCCGGACGGCCGCGATATTGCGCTCACACACCGCTCGCAATCGATCCTGCAGACACTCGGCATCTGGGATCGACTGCCGGCGGAAGAGATCGCCGAAATCCGCCGCGCGCGCGTGCTGCACGGCACCTCGCCGCATTTCCTGCAGTTCGAACCCGGCCAGGCCGGCACGGGAGCCCTCGGTTACCTGGTCAGCAATCATCTGCTGCGCCGCGCGGCCTTTGATGCGGTCAAGGCATCGCCCGGCCCGGCAGTGGAAATCATCACTGGCGCCAACGTCACCGGCCTCTCCAGCGCCGCCACCTGCAGCGAAGTCACGCTGGCCGACGGCCGCGCACTGTCGGCATCGCTCACCGTCGCCGCCGACAGCCGCTTTTCCGAAGCGCGCCGCCGCATGGGCATCCCGGCGCATATGCACGATTTTGCGCGCGTCGTGATCGTCGCCCGCATGCGCCACGAGCGCCCCAACGAGGGCGTTGCCTACGAGTGCTTCCTGCTCGGTGGCACGCTGGCGGTGCTTCCTCTCAACGACAACCAGTGCTCGGTGGTCATCACGCTGTCCGCCGATCGCGCGGCCGCCATCGCGAACAGCCCTCCCGCGCAGTTCAACCAGTGGGTCGCGCAACAATTCGAACATCGCCTCGGCACGATGCAACTGGCCGGTGAGCGCCACAGCTACCCGCTGGTGGCGGTCTACGCACGCCACTTTTATGCACCGCGCTTCGCCTTGCTCGGCGACGCCGCCGTCGGCATGCATCCGGTCACGGCGCACGGCTACAACTTCGGGCTGTATGGCGTGGAATCGCTGGTGCGGGAAATTGCCGGTGCGCGCCGTGCCGGAAGTGATATCGGCGCCGATGCAGTGTTGCGCCGCTATGAGCGTACTCATCGCCGCGCGACCTTTTCGATATTCCTCGGCACCAACGCACTGGTCAAGCTTTACACCGACGACCGCCTGCCGGCGCGGGTGGTGCGGCGCGGCCTGTTGCGCGTCGCCGATCGCGTGCCGCCGCTGAAGGGCTGGATCACGCGCCACCTGACCAACATCCCTTCGCGACCGCTGCTTAAGACGCGGGTGACGTAAAGTCTTTGAACGCCGGAGCCCACAGAGACCACGGAGGAAGAGCAAGAAGCATCAGGGGTTTCTCCGTGGCCTCTGTGGGCTCCGAGGAGGTGTGCCTTTGCCTCGAACGGCAATGCGGCATATGGCATAGCAGGGCTGCAGGTAGTAGCATTCAGACGAGCGAATTTTTCACCTTTGAATGCTGTGCCAATTCCCCATGTGCCCCATGATCACCGGCGGACAAGTCAATGCCGTTCCTGAACCGGGGGAATCCGCCGGTGGCGAGGGCGCGTCTGCGGCAGCCTGGACCGAGTCGCGCTCCCCGCGGGATATCTGCCACGCCTATGGCTCCGATTTTGAGCCGCCCGCGCCACTGGATAAAGTGGCGGTCGCGCTCGCCACGCTCGATCTGCCGCCGCTGAATGCGCGCCGCGTGTCGCCCGAACGCGGCACGTGCGGCTGGTATATCTGGGGCGGCGAGGGCGCCGGCCGTTCGCGCACCCCGGGTTTTTTCCAGACACTGCAGGTCGCGCACCTGGTCGAGCGATGCCCGCAGATCATTCCGTTCCTGGCGTTGGCGCCCGGATGGCGGGTGCGGCTGGACGGGGAGGGTCCCGAAATCACGCCGCCACATGCATTGCCTCCGCCCGACAATGTCGCGGTGCGTCGCATCGGTTCGCGCACGGCGAGGCCGCAATCGGTCAAGCATTGGGTATGGCTGTCGATCCTGCTGCATATCCTGGCGGTCGCGCTGTTCGGCGACACCGTCGGCGGCGGCTCGCGCCGTGGTGACCGGCCCGGCGGGCCGCTCAATGTCACGCTGCAGAAAAAATCCGATGGCGCGACCGCGCCGACCCTGCGCACCGATTCGCGGCTCCGTAGCCTCGAACGGCGCGAGGGCGTGGCGCTGCTGGGTGCGCCGACTGCCGCGGGCGCACCGCCGCCGGCCGCCCAGGAGGAACGCCCGGCGGCACCGGTGTTGCCGCCGGTCATCGCCACCGAAGTAACGAAGCCGGTGACCGACTTCGTCGTTCCGCTGGAAACACAGGCAGCGCCTGAAGCACCCGTGGCACCGGCGCCACGCCTGCTGGAACCGCTGCCGAAACTGGATGCCATCGCCGCACCGAAAGCCCTTGACGCGCCCAACAGCGAACGCAACATTACCCTGCCGGCCGAACTGATTCCGCGCCTGGTGCCCTTGGTGCCGGCGCGCCCCGAGCGTGACACCACAGTGCCTCTCGATCCGGCGCCGCGCGCCAGGACATTTGTGGCGCCCCGTGTTGAGACGCCGGCCGCCCCCGCCGCTATCATTGCGCCGCCGCCGGAAATCCCGCGCGTCACGCCACTGGCGCCGCTCGCGCCGCCGACAATCGAGCGCGATGCGGTCGTGCGTCCGGCCGACATGTTGCCGCGCCTGCCCCCGGTCACACCGTCCGCCGCCCTCGAGACCGCGACGCCCACGGCTGAGATGCCACGCCTGCCGCCTGCACCTGCCATACCCGCCGCAGCCACCGCACCGGCCGCAACCACTGTACCGGTCGCCGGCGAACGCCCACCCGACTCCACTCGCCCGCCGGTTACCACGGCGCCGTCAGCAACGACCGCGGCGCCACCCTCTTTGCCGTCCGCATCGCGGGTGACACCGGGCGTGCCCGCCGGCGATGCGCTACCCGCCGACACGCTTACGCCGCGCGCTGCGATCCCGCCATCGGCGGCCACACCCGGCAGCGCGACACCCCGCATCGATCTCGACGCCGTCCGCCAGCGGGCGCGCGAGATTGCCCGGGAAGGATCCGGCCCACGCACGTTGCTGCCGTTTAACGTGAGACCCAAACTCGACACGCGAACCAACGAACAGAAGGCGTTCGACAAGGCGCTGAAGCGCGCCGATTGCCGCGATGCCTATTCCGCCATGGGGCTCGCCGCCGTGGTGCCGCTGCTGCTGGACTCGGTGTCGGAAAAAGGTTGCAAGTGGTGAGCCGCTGAGCGGCACAAAAGAATGGCAAATGGCCGAGACCCGCGAAGGGTTCGGCCACTTGCATTGCGGCATTGCGTGCTTGCCTGGCGCTTCAGGCGCCACGTCAGCCGACGCGGCGCTTCAACCGTTACCGTCAATAATTGCGCGGATCGTCCGGCCTGCGGTCATTTTTGTTTCTGACGCCATCGCCGTCGCGATCACGATCAGCGGCGTTGGGGATGCCATCGCGGTCACGGTCGCCTGAAGGTGCGTTGCGATCCCAGCGGCCGGGCTGGTTGTACCAGCCTTGCTGTTGGGTCCAGCGGTGGGGGTGATAGTAATAGCCGACGCGCTCGCGTTCCCAGCGGCCCCTTGACCAGACGTGGCGGTTGCTTTGCCAGTTCCAGTAGCCGGGCGCCCAGACATAGCCAACGCGCGGCGCCGGCACGGCTTCATAGCGCATCGGCGGCGGCGGTACACTGATGATGACATCCACCCGGGCCTGCGCAGGGGCGACTGCGGTAAAGGTTGACGCAACGATTGCGCTCAAGAGCAGTTTACGATTCCACATATGATTCTCCGGTTGATGAAAGGTCATGCATCAAGTTAACGCGCCACCAGCAGAACCGTTGTAGGAGCGTGCACCAATAAGCTGTAAGCAGATGTTGCGAACCGACAAACTGGCCGCGCCCGGCAGAATCGATTACGCTTTGCCTTCATTCCCGCTTCAAGAAAGCCGCCATGCAATACCGACAACTCGGCAAGAGCCCGCTGAAGGTTTCCCGCCTTTGCCTCGGCACCATGATGTTCGCCGACCAGACCGAGATCGGTGAGGCGCGCCGCATCGTCGCGCACGCGCACGACAACGGCGTCAATTTCATCGACACCGCCGACGTGTACTCCACCGGCAAATCGGAATCGATGGTGGGCGAGCTGCTCAAGGGCGCGCGCGCGGACTGGATACTGGCCACCAAACTCGGCAACAAGATGTCCGGCCGGCCGAACGAATCGTGCTATTCGCGCGCCTGGATGCTGCGCGAATGCGACGCCAGCCTGCAGCGCCTCGGCACTGACGTCATCGATCTCTATTATCTTCACCGGGACTACAACGGCATGGACCTGGAGGAGCCGCTGCGGGCGCTGGATGTCCTGTTGCGCGCCGGCAAGATCCGCTACTGGGGCATATCGAATTTCCGCGGCTGGCGCATTGCCGAAGTGGTCGCTATAGCGCGTGAACTGAACATGCCGGGCCCGGTGGCCTGCCAGCCGTATTACAACCTGCTCAATCGCCAACCGGAAGTGGAAGTGCTGCCGGCCTGCGCGCGTTTCGGCATCGGCGTGGTGCCGTACAGCCCGATTGCGCGCGGCGTGCTGTCCGGCAAATACCTGCCCGGCGGCCAGGCTGCCCAGGGCACACGCGCCGGGCGTGGCGACAAGCGCATCCTGGAGACCGAGTTCCGCGAAGAATCGCTGCAGATCGCGCAGACGCTGAAGGCACACTGTGAAGCGAAAGGTGTGTCGCTGGCGCACTTTGCCAGCGCCTGGGTGCTGGCCCATCATGCGGTGGGTGCGGTGATCGCCGGGCCGCGCACGCTGGCGCAATGGCAGGATTATTTTGGCGCGCTCGATGTCGTGCTCGATGCCGCGGATGAAGCGTTGGTCGATTCGCTGGTGCGGCCGGGCCATCCTTCCACGCCCGGCTACAACGATCCTTACTATCCGTTGGAGAGCCGAACCGGCGGGGCTTGAATTTGTGCGTCGACCAGCGCCAGCGGGGGTTCTTGTTGACTAGTGCGGTCGGCCAGTGACGACCCTGACCGTTCTTACACACCATTGATGACGATCATCGCTCCCACTATTGTTTACGCGCATGGCTTCCGCAGCTCATCGAAATCGCGCAAGGCCACGCAGCTCGGCGACTACCTGCGCGCCAATCATGCCGATGTTCGTTACTTCACGCCGGACTTGAGCTTTCGCCCCACGCAGGCGATCTCGCAAGTGCAATGGCATTGCCTCGGTGTTGCACCGGAAACCCTGACCATCGTCGGCTCGTCGCTGGGCGGGTTTTATGCGGTGGTGCTGGCGGAAAGACTCGGCTGCCGGGCGGTGTTGCTGAATCCCTCGATCCGACCGTTCGAGACGCTGGCGCAACATCTCGGCGAGCAGGCCAATCTCTGCACCGGCGAAAAATTCACCTTCGATGAATCACATGTCGCCGAGTTGAAGGCGCTGCATGTGCCGGCAATCACCCGACCTTCTCGGTACCTGTTGATGGTGGAAATGGGCGATGAGTTGCTCGATCATCACGTGACGATTGCCTATTGCGCGGGGGCGAAGCAGATCGTGATAGAGGGCGGGGATCACGAATTGAAATCGTTTCCGCAGCATATGGCGGAGGTGGTGGCGTTTGCCGAGTGGAAGGTCAAACCCTAGCGCTGGCGCGGCTTGTGGCGGCATTCAGGTCTGGGGGGCGCGCTGGTGCTGGGGTTTAGCTCTACCGTCACACCCTGTCGCCCCGGATTTAGTCCGGGGCCCAAGGTCAGCAACGTCAAATTGGGCCCCGGAATAAATCCGGGGTGACAATCTTGAGCTAGTGGCATGGAGGGCAGCCTAAATTGTTTGGCAACAATTCGCGTCGGTACGTTTTGTTGTTGCCCGCAATAACCAAAAACTTGGCAGCGGACACCAAGCCACCTGCAAAGATGGCTCGTGAGATTGCGCTAGTGCATTTTGGCGAGCGTCTGGAGGGTGTTTTTGATGGCCAGCACTTCGAGAAAATCAAAAACGCGCGCGCCGGATTTGAGGCGGGACAGTTCAGCGTCGAATACACGTTTTACTTCATCGACGGGCGCATGCGTCTCGACAGTGATCATGTCGATGATATGCGCGCGGTTCTTTTCGATATTTA
>JANNGY010000662.1:0-3406 GCA_031404095.1 Betaproteobacteria bacterium
TGTGGCGACTAGATAGGGTAAGAAGTTGCCCTTTCCCCGCGAAGGCGGGGACCCAAGTTTTATTCTTTCGCCCCACGAAACTTGGACCCCCGCCTTCGCGGGGGCGGGACAAATATTCAACATGTTTAATCGCCAGATCAAAAAAAAACCCTGTCATTCCCGCGAATGCGGGAATCCATTTTTCGTAAATCATTGATGTGCGTAGAAAATTGGATCCCCGCATTCGCGGGGATGACAAGTTTTTGAGGTTTAGAGAAGTTCCCAACGGGCTGGATCCATTACCCGACATGCCGATTGCGGGTATTCTTGCGCCTGGCGGGCCATTCCATGCATTCCGCCGCGCGGCTCCCATCCACCGTTTCCGCAATGTGAATCAAGGACAACGTGAATTCAATCATGCCCGACGCGGCGCGCCGCGACGCCCAGTGGTTCTATGTCTGGATGGCCGGACTCTGTGTGCTGATCGCCTTTGGCGGATTCATTCCCACTTACTGGGCCAAGCTCGCGGCCGGCAACTTCAAGGGCGCGCCGATACTGCACATCCACGGTATGTTGTTCTTTGCCTGGACGCTGTTCTTCCTTGCGCAGACGACGCTGGTCGCGACGGGTCGCACGCCGAACCACCGCCTCTGGGGCATGGCCGGGATTTCGCTTGCCACCGCCATGGCGATCACCGTCGCCCTCGCGGCCATCAATTCCGTCAAAGTGGCGGAGACCATCGGCATGGGCGACGAAGCGCGGCGCTTCACCATCGTCTCCCTCAGCGGACTGGTCATGTTTGCCACCTTGCTTGGACTCGCGATCGCCAACATTCACCGGCCGGACGTGCACAAGCGATTGATGCTGCTGGCCATGATCCCGCTGATGCATGCGTCGATGGCGCGCCTGTTCATGACCGCGTTTGCGCCGGCCGATGCCAAAGGTCCGCCGCCGGTATTTGTTTCCATCCCGCCCGGCCTGTTTGTCGACCTCCTGATCGTCGCGGCCATCGTCCACGACTGGCGCAGGCGCGGTCGCCCGCACCCGGTATATCTGGTGGGCGGCCCGATAATTCTCAGTGTGCAACTGTTGAGTGTGCCGATCAGCACGACGCCAACCTGGATGGCGATTGCGAAGTGGGTGCAGTCGCTGGCAGGGTAATTTCCTGCGCAGGATGAGGCGTCATCTGTCCGCCGGCACGGGCTTGACGCAATCGGTGGCAAACCGCAAGATGGGCGCCGGATTTCTTGAGACGAATCAACCGAAGTGGCCGATCATGCACTCATCAACTGAACCACTTCTGGCCGATGGCTTTCGCTATATGCGCGGTCATGATCCACTGCTCGATGCAATTGCGCGTGTTGAGCGCGAAGCGACGAAAGTCGCGAAGCTTGATCAATTGACGGCTTGGGTGCGAGGTCCGCTGCGTGATTTGATTCCCCACGAAAAGGCGCTCCTGGGGTTTGGCGTCGTAGGGTATTCGACGATTCGGCTCGACTTCGCCCACCCGGTGGATTTGGCCGAAGCGTATTTCTCCGCGAGCCCTTCCGGGACACAGAATATCGCCAGTCCGGTCATGGTGAAATGGCTCGAGCGCCGCGAACCGCAGACATTCGGCCCTGCCGGTTTCTGCAGGCTGGTGCATGAACGATGGCTCGACAATCTCCGGCGTCACCAGATTGACAATGGCATTCTGGACGCATCCGTTGAAAGCGGCACTGGCCGCCTCGCGTTTATCAAGCTCTTCAACGTCGGCGTGTCGCCTGCTTTGGACGCAAACGTGCTCAGGCAATGCGTCACGCCGCTTCTCGCGGAATTCTGGAAACACATCGAAGCGGCCTCCCCCGGCATCGTTTCTTCGGTACAACCGCGTCCGACGCTCACCGCCGCCGAACTCAAAGTCCTCCAGTGGTTACGAGAAGGCAAGACCAATTGGGAAATTGGTCGCATTCTGGGAAAAAGCGAGCTCACCGTCAAAACCCAGATTCAGCATATGCTGAGGAAGACCCGCTTCAAGAGTCGCCACGTGCTCGTTGCGAGCGATTACTAACTACCCGGCATACTCCATCGGAGTATTGCGCCTGCCCGCCCGACCCGGTAGTTTTGCGTTTGTTAAATCGTTGCCCATCGAGCCAATTGCGGAATTCAGGGCGCGTCAATGATGATTTCCGATTTCCCGGAAACCTGTCTGGCCCAATCGCGGGCGCGCCGAATTTAAAACTATCATGCCCTCAATCCATAAATCGCTCGTCATTTCGGTTATTGGTTTAATTGTTGGCGTCGCAACGTATTCAGGGCGCGTTTTCTCGCAGCCAGCACCCGATCCCACGATGTGCGTGCAAAATGGCGGTGGCTTGTTCTGCGTGAAAGGTGAGGCGCGAGGAGCATGGCAATACTCCTATCAGAATCTGTTTGGCGGTTGCGCGCAGGGCGAGGGCACGCCCTTTCTCGGCCCACAAGGAACACCCCCACCGTGGTTTACAGATGAGAGTTCGGCGACGTTTGCCGGGATCCCACAATTGGCCGGATTTGGCTGCGCGAATCCCACCGCCAATGCTTGGCTGTATGACTACGGCACGTGGGGAACCAAACAGAATCCTGTAAACGTGTGTGCGGTGGCACCGGCTTTTCTTGGAGGCACAGAATATTTGAACGGGAAAGTGGCCCGGGCGAGTTGTGCGGGCACGAATTATGCTTTCACGATCGCGCGATATCGCCCCGTTGTGTGTCCCGATGGCTATGCAATTGGCGGTCAGTCGGTGCCGACGGGCGCAGAACCGTATTGCGCCCCAATCGTGCCGCCCAAATGCGACGACTGCAAATCCGAAAGCAACGTCGGCAATCCGATCAATCTCAGCAATGGCAACAAACGCCAGGTGGAGACCGACTACGTCTCACCCATTTCGCCGTTGAAATTTGTCAGGACGTACGGCAGCCTTCAAAACAACTCAACCGGCAGGTTGGGGCGCAAGTGGACGCACAACTATGAAAAATGGCTGCTGATCACACCGACCAATCCCTATGTCGTGTTTTCTTACCGTGGCAAAGGTTCGATTGTCGGACACTGGAAGGAAAATGGAATTTGGAAAACGGATGCCGACATCAACGACAGGATCGCCCCGATTGTCGATGGCGGCGGCACCACAGTAGGCTGGACGATTTCAGTCGATAACGGGACCTCCATTGAGCAATACAACGCGGCGGGCCTGCTTCAGTCCATCACTGACCGCACGGGCGCAGCCATCGTTTTCGCCTATAGCGATGCCAATACACCCTACGCGACGGCGCCGATTCCGGGACTGCTGATCAGTGCGACGGACAATTTCGGCCGATCATTGTCATGGACCTATGACGCAAATAGCTACTTGCGCAAAATGACCGATCCCTCGGGCGCGTACATCATTTACGACCCGACGTTCGACGGAAC
>JANNGY010000663.1:0-2783 GCA_031404095.1 Betaproteobacteria bacterium
ATTGAACGCTCCTCGGCAGCGCCGAAAACTTGACCAGCGTGTCGAGCGAGCGACGCAGCGATGGGCCGATCCCCTTCACTTCGTCGAGCGCTTCCCAGCCACCGAACGGGCCCAGTTTTTCGCGTTCGCGCACGATTCGCAGCGCCAGCTGCGGCCCGATGCCCGGCAGGCGCTCGATCTCCTTCGTCCGACCCGGCGGTGGGCATGCAGATGATGCGCGCGGTGGCGGGACGGATCCGCTACATGAACGGGTTGCTGGGTTAGCCGATACAAAGGGCCGGCGATAAACGGATTGGGTGGCGTCGAATCTCAATGTCGAACCAGTTGCACCGGCCGCTCAATCGCGGTGGCGATATCCGCCGCGATGCTCGACGCCTCCAAGTCGTTGTGCACCGGTCCGAGGTCGATCTTTCGTGGCCGCTTGCGCTGGAGGAAAATGCGGTACGACTTTTGGCTGTATTCCATACTGACTTCGCGCAGCTCGACGTGGGCAATCTCCGCGTAAGGCGCAATGATGCGGCTACCGCGCACCACGGCACGGCGGCGCTGATCGAACTCGATGGGTTTTCCGAAGCGCGCCCACCCGGCGATGCCGGCTGCGGCCAGCACACAGAACCCCAAGGCAAAAGGGCGAAGCCAGTCCGGCTGGCCGTCAACGCCGCCGGGCTCGGTCTTGATCCACATCGCCAGCAGCACCGCCACGCCAGCCATTACCAGCGCGATCAGCCAATAAAGGTTGCGCGGTTCGGCCAGGTAGAGGTTGCCGCGTGGATTGGTGGCGAGTTGCATGGCGATGATCCATCAGCCTGCGCGCTACGTTATGCGGCAATCATCAAACCAATGCCAGCCGAATCACGGGTGGCATCGACATCGATGGCGTTCCAGGCTTCATCAGCCGCCAATGACAACATCAGATTTTGACCCGTCCGGTGCCACCGCATCCGGACGATATTGCCGGCGCAGCTGAAAGGCCGTCTCGAACAGGCTCTGGTTTGGCCGCAGGTCCGCGCGGGTAGCGATAATCTGCCGCAACCACGCAGAGGTATCGTGTTCCGGCCATTTGCCGACCATGGTGCGGCGCATGGCGGCGAGCTTGTTGGCAAACTGTTCCCAGCGATCGGGCTCGGCCTGCCTGAAGTAGAGGACCGACACAATATCGGCAAGGGCCTCACCCCAGGTCTCCACCGCGCCGCTTTTGACCACCGAGAAGTAACCCTGGACGGTCACATTCTCGCGCGGGATTCCCGGTGGCAACACCAGGTCGAAGCGGCGGCGGATGTAGGCCTCGCGCTGTTCGATGCAATGGGTAATTTCATGCACGGCAATCGAGTTAAGCCAGACCGGCAAATCCTGCGCAGGCACCGACTCGAAAAACTGGATCAACCCGTCTTCCGGCGCGGCATTGTAATAGACCATGCAAACGCCATCGCCGAGGCGAAGGCCGGCCGACATCAGCGGCAGCCTGACGCCACTTTTTCGGGCGTCGTGGATGGCGACTTCCATCTTCTCGGATTTCAGCAGCGCAGAGACTTCCGCGATGGCCGTGCGCATCTGCTCTTCCGTCGGATACGGAGCCGCCTGCGCCGGGACGCAGCACGCCAGCCCCAGGATCAGCATCCAAAGTCGCAAAGCTGGTGTCATCATCCCCTCCCAGGAAAGACAAGCATTCAGTTTCCAACAACAGATCGCGCAAGGAATAGTAGCCCAATGGGAAGAATCCGGGTAACAAATGGAAGCGAGGAGGTGCGGCCAACAACCTATCGCCTTTCTGTCTCTCGCATCATTGACCCGTCTGTGCCGGAAACCGCTGAACGTAGCGCACGCGCGCCCGGGCGGCTTCCTCTTCGCGATTCCTCGGCGGCGCATGCGTCGCCAGCGAATCCAGCAGTGTTTTGGAAATCGCCGCTATCTGTTCGATAGCCGCCAGAAACGCCGCCTCGTTGGCTCGTGAAGGCTTGTTGAATCCGCTGACCTTGCGGACGAATTGCAGCGAGGCCGCACGAATTTCATCGTTCGTCACCGGCGGTTCGAAATTGAACAGCAGTTTGATATTCCTGCACATGGCGGCACCTCTGTCTTTGGTGAAAATTCACAAACCATCGCCGTCACGACGGCCCATCGCGCTGGTAATCCGGCAACGCGGCGCCGCAATCGCGACAGAATTTGGCATGGGTGGGATGCCCTTCTCTCAGGCACTCGTGACAGGTGCGCGTGGTCGGCACTTCGCCAAAGCGTTGGGCCGTGAACTCCGCGCTGACGATGCCGGTGGGCACCGCCAGCGTCCCCCAGCCGATCAGCATCATCACCGACGCCACCAGGCGCCAGCCATCGTCCGGCTTGCCGTAATTCGATTCGAAATTCGGGTCGGCGGGTTTCATCGGCATGATGTCCACCGCGCGAAAGAGTTGCGTGCCATTTACGGCGCCACCACAATCCTGCCCTTGCCATCGCGCTTGGCCTCGTACATGGCCGCATCGGCGCGATGCAGCAGCGGCTCAAGTGGCATCATGCCCTCGGCGAGGCCGATGCTCAATGACAACGCATCGGTCGCACCATCGCCGACGGCCGGCGCCTGCAATGCGGCTTGCAGTTTCTCGGCGACGTCCCGGGCCGTGGCCTCGTCGGTATTCGGCAGCAGCACGGCAAATTCGTCACCGCCGAGGCGCGCGCAGAGGTCGGAGCCGCGCAGCTTCTGATTCAATGTCTGCGCCAGGCGCACCAGCGCGGCATCGCCTGCGCGATGGCCATGCCGGTCATTTATCTCCTTGAAGTCGTCGATATCG
>JANNGY010000664.1:0-1907 GCA_031404095.1 Betaproteobacteria bacterium
TTCTTGGCGACCATAGCGCGTTGGACCCACCCCTTCCCATCCCGAACAGGACCGTGAAACGACGTTGCGCCGATGATAGTGCGGTCTTACCCGTGCGAAAGTAGGTCATCGCCAAGACCCAATAAACAAAAACCCCAACACCTGTCAGGTGTTGGGGTTTTTGCTTTTGCGGCACATGTATGCTTAAACTCGCCTTAACGATCCACGAAATTCACTCTGATCCGTTAACGCGCAGCTTGAGCCAACAACCGGCCACAGAACGATGATTCAGTCCGCAAACCTTCACCGCGATGATTTTGTATGGCTGTTGGGCAGTCTGTGCAACGTACATCGATTGCCCTTCGATGCACGATTGATGCTTTCGCAATATCCCCCGCCTTATTCGGTGGAAAAACTGGAACGGGCGGGAGACGCAATCGGATTTGAAATCCGCCGCGTAACAATTGATGTCGATGGCGCGATCGGCAAGTTACCAACTCCATTTGTAGCTCTTACTCAGCCCGAGGAAGAGGATCTGCCGACAACCGAAGCAGTGCCCAACCATTTATCGGTGCGGTCAGGTAAGGCAGCGTTAGTGATACGCATTGATGCTAAAAAAATTCTTCTGTTTCGAGCCGGCGAGGCTTCACCCGTCACTCTCGATATTGCGGAGTTCACGCGTTCATACCGAAACGAAGTACTCGTGTGCCATCCCAAAGACAAGGCGGTAAAGGACGATGACGACCCGGAAACTTCACGTTTTTTTGGATTCCAATGGTTCATTCCCGAAATTCTCAAGCACAAGCGCATCTGGCGAGACGTGCTGCTGGCATCCCTCGTCATCCAGCTAATAGCGTTGGTAACGCCGCTATGCACGCAAGCGATTATCGACAAAGTTGTGGTGCACCAAACTGTCAACACCCTTTACGTGATTGCGTTTGCCCTGGTCGTGTTCATGGTTTTCACGGCGATCCTCAGTTGGGTGCGCCAATACCTGGTCATCCACACCGGCAATCGCATTGATGCCGTGCTTGGTGCGGCAGTCTTTAGCCATTTGTTCAGGCTACCGACCCGCTATTTTGAAAGCCGGCCAACTGGCGTAATCGCCGCGCGTCTACACGGCATCGAGAGCATTCGCGAATTCATCACCGGCGCGGCGGTGACGCTAATCCTGGACTTGCCCTTCTTGTTGATCTTCCTGGCCATCATGTTCTATTACAGCGTTCCACTGACGCTGATCACGCTCTGCATAATCGCAATAATCGGTACCATGAGTTTTCTTCTGGCGCCGCTTTTCCAGGAGCGGCTGAATCTGCAGTTCATGCTTGGCGCACGTAATCAAGCGTTTCTCACCGAATATGTCGCCGGCATTGAAACGGTCAAGTCGTTGCAGATGGAGCCGCAGTTGATCGACCGCTATTCAGAGTATCTTGCGACATATTTGCAAACCAGTTTCAAGACGCGAGCACTCGGTAATACCTACAACACGATCGCGAATGCGCTCGAGCAATGCATGACGATACTGATACTTTGTGTCGGTGCCTGGCAGGTGATGACCCGGCCTGATTTCACCATTGGCATGCTGGTGGCGTTCCAAATGTTTTCGGGACGAGTCTCGCAGCCGATGCTGCGCATCGTCGGCCTCTGGCAGAGTTTTCAGCAAACTCAGATTGCGGTGCGGCGCCTGGCCGACATCATGAATGCCCCGATCGAGCCCTATTCGGTCGTTCCACAAACGCTATCAACCGCGCGAGGCGAAATCGAATTCCGCGATGTCAAGTTCCGCTATCGTGAGGATCTGCCCTTCCTATATGAAGGCCTGAATCTCTCCATTCCACCCGGAGAATGCGCTGCGCTGATGGGTCCAAGCGGCTGCGGAAAGAGCACGCTGGCCAAGCTCTTGCAGGGATTCTACATGCCGAGTGGCG
>JANNGY010000665.1:0-4978 GCA_031404095.1 Betaproteobacteria bacterium
CGCGCCCGGTAGGACACTCGGATTTGGCAGGCACATGGCAAGCCGCAGGGCTTGCCGTGTGTCCGGCCAAATCTATCGAGCGCGAAGGCCCAGCGCAGCACGAAGTACAAATTGGATTTAACAAAGTCGACCATTTCCAAGAGTGAGAATGGTGACGAAAAGGGGCCGACCCATGAAATATGCAGGCTAGGCGCGCAACTCGGGGCGGCAAATCGCACCGGCGCGGCAAACCCGCGCGCGCATCTGTTTATCTTTGTACGTCGCTGTCGACCTGGACAGCAGCCGCGAACCCCGGACATCGATTCGGGTAAATGTGCGCGACCGGCCGGCGACAACGCTTCGCGTAGAATTCGCCCTTCATTTTCAATTCCCCGCACCCATTCATGCTGCCGTCGATCCAGGCCCGCCTCGCCACCGAACTCGCCGCCAAACCCCAGCAGGTCGCCACCGCGGTGGCGCTTCTCGATGAGGGTGCGACCGTGCCGTTCATCGCGCGCTACCGCAAGGAAGCGACCGGTGGCCTCGATGACATTCAATTGCGTTTGCTGGAAGAGCGATTGCGTTACCTGCGCGAACTGGAGGATCGCCGCACGGTGATCCTGGAGAGCATTGAATCACAGGGCAAGCTGAGCGACGAGCTGAAAGCGCGTATCGATGCGGCCGAGGACAAGACCACGCTCGAAGACCTGTACCTGCCCTATAAGCCGAAGCGCCGCACCAAGGCGATGATCGCGCGCGAGGCGGGGCTGGAGCCGCTGGCGGATGCCTTGCTCGCCAATCCGCTGCTGGTGCCTGAAAGCGAAGCGCAGAAATTCCTGCGTGCGGAGCCCGTCAAGTCCGACGAAAAGGACACGGTCGTACCCGACGTGAAGACAGCGCTGGAGGGCGCCAAGCAAATCCTGATGGAGCGCTTTGCCGAGGATGCCGGCTTGCTGGCGCGGGTGCGCGACTACCTGACGGCGCACAGCGTGGTGGAATCGACCGTTATCGACGGCCAGCAGGAGGCCGGCGCCAAATTTGCCGATTACTTCAATTACAGTGAGACTTGGAAAACCATCCCGTCGCATCGTGCCCTGGCGATCTTTCGCGGCCGCAATGAAGGCTTTCTCACCTCGAAGCTGATCCTCGATTCCGAAACCGGCGAAGACAAGCCGTCGTCGAGTTCACCGTTCAATGCCTGCGAGGACATGATTGCCGGCCATGCCCGGATCGTGAACAAGAACCGGCCAGCCGACAAATGGCTCACGGAAGTGGTGCGCTGGACCTGGCGCATCAAGATTTCACTGCACATGGAAACCGACCTGATGGGCAGCCTGCGCGAAAAGGCGGAGCGCGAAGCGATCCACGTCTTTGCCAGCAACCTGAAAGACTTGCTGCTCGCCGCGCCCGCCGGTCCGCGCGCCACCATGGGCATCGATCCGGGCATTCGCACCGGCTGCAAGATTGCCGTGGTGGATGCGACCGGCCAGGTGCAGGAGACCGCGACCGTTTATCCCCACGAGCCCCGCCGCGACTGGGACGGCACCCTGCACACCCTGGCCGCACTGGCGATAAAACATCATGTCGACCTGATTTCCATTGGCAACGGCACGGCGTCGCGCGAGACCGACAAGCTGGCGGCTGACCTGATCAAACGGCTGCCGGAGCAGAAGATGACCAAGGTCGTGGTCTCGGAAGCCGGCGCCTCGGTCTATTCGGCCTCGGAATTTGCCTCAAAGGAATTGCCCGACCTGGATGTGTCGTTGCGCGGGGCGGTATCGATTGCCCGCCGCCTGCAGGACCCGCTGGCCGAACTGGTGAAGATCGACCCGAAATCCATCGGTGTCGGCCAGTACCAGCACGATGTGAACCAGTCTCAATTGGCGCGCTCGCTGGAGGCGGTGGTGGAGGATTGCGTGAATGCGGTCGGGGTGGACGTCAATACGGCGTCGGCGGCGTTGCTGGCCCGGGTGTCGGGGCTCAGCAGTTCGGTGGCGGCCAATATCGTCAATCATCGCAACAGCAATGGCGCGTTCAAATCACGTGCGGCGCTGAAATCGGTGCCGCGGCTCGGTGACAAGGCGTTTGAGCAGGCAGCGGGATTCCTGCGCATCGCGAATGGCGACAATCCGCTGGATGCCTCATCGGTCCATCCGGAAGCGTATCCGCTGGTCGAGAAAATCCTCGCCGACATCCAGAAGGACGTGAAAACGGTGATGGGAGACGGCCGGCTGCTGAAGTCACTGCGGCCGGACAAGTATGCCGATGCACGGTTCGGCGTGCCGACGGTGACCGACATCCTGAAGGAACTGGAAAAGCCCGGCCGCGATCCGCGTCCCGAATTCAAGACCGCCACCTTTCAGGAAGGCGTGGAGCAACTGCGCGACTTGCAACCCGGGATGATCCTCGAAGGCGTCATCACCAACGTTGCCGCCTTTGGCGCCTTTGTCGATATCGGCGTGCATCAGGATGGCCTGGTGCACATCTCCGCGCTGGCCGAAAAATATGTGAAAGACCCGCGCGACGTGGTCAAGGCCGGTGATGTGGTCAGGGTGAAGGTGATGGAAGTCGACGAGAAGCGCAAACGCATCGCGCTGACGATGCGTTTGAATGATGCAGCGGTTCCAACGAACAGAAACACTAGCACCGGCGCGGCTTCCAGGCCAAAAATGGCTGAAAACCCGCGTCAATCGGCGACCTCGGCTCCTGCACCGGCAGGTGGCACGATGGCGGCGGCGTTTGCGAAGTTGAAGGAACGTGGCTGATACGGCCGCCATTGACATTCTCAGCTTCGATAGTGATGGCTTTGCATGTATCGAGGCCCTGATTGACGCTGACTGCTGTGACTCGCTTGCGGCGGAATTTGAAACACTTCAAGGAGCGGGTGTTCGCCACCTGATCGACCATCCGAGCGTGCGTGCTTTGCTGGAACATCCACATTTTGTGAAGTTGGTGACTGGTGTTCTTGGTGGCGCAAGCTTTGCATACAAGGCGACCCTGTTTGACAAACGAACCGAAGCTAACTGGCTTGTGGCGTGGCATCAGGATATTTCGATTCCCGTCAGCCATCAAATTGATCTGGATGGGTGGACAACTTGGTCGCGCAAGGAGGATGTCTGGTACGTTCAGCCGCCGACCCAAGTGCTATCGCAACTCGTGGCAATGCGTATCCATCTTGACGATTGCGACGACGACAATGGGCCATTGCGTTTGTTGAGCGGCAGTCATCTGTTCGGACGGCTGAAACTCACTGACATTGCGTCGCATCTCGGGAATTATCCAGAGAAAACCGTCATCGGAAGGCGGGGTAGCGCCCTGATGATGCGACCACTGTTGATTCATGCTTCCTCTAAAGCGACAGCCCGTGCGCGTCGACGAGTTTTGCATCTGGAGTTTGCCAACTTTGAATTACCTGCGGGCTTGGATTGGCATCGACGAGTTCCTGTTGGGCGCCAGGTCACCACTAAGACACCCCCGCTGTTACGACCTCAATTCAAAAATCCTTGACCACGTGCTGCTGCCGCCGGCTGACCGGCAGTTTTTCCGGCACGCCGCGAATCACCGCCACCCAGTGCACGCCACCGGCCCCGCCGTCGCCGTCATCCTCACCACCGTCGGCGACCTTTTCAAAACCGGTCACCGCGGAGGTGGTGACCAGGGTATTGCGGTGCAGCCGGGTGAACATGCCGGCAAATTCCTCTTCCAGCCGGGTCAGTGATTCTTCCAGCAGGTACTCCTTTTGCGCGGTGCGCACCGTCACATACTTCAGTTCGGCCTTCAGGTAAAGGATGTCCTCGACCGGCACCAACACGATCTTGCCGCGCTCGTGAATCGACAGGTGCTTGCGGCGCGCTTGCGCGGCCTCGGAGACGGCATCCGCCAAGGCAGGCCGGACGACGACCGCCTTGGTCAGCGCCGTCAGCAGCCGTTCCTGGCGGATCGGCTTTAACAAGTAATCGACGGCGTTGAGTTCAAAGGCCTTGACGGCATACTGGTCATAAGCGGTGGTGAAGATCAGCTTGGGCGGCGAATCGAGTTTCGCCACGTGCCGCGCCACTTCCAGGCCGTCCATCAGCGGCATGCGGATATCGGTCAGGACGATGTCGATGCCGCCGTTGTTGATGATGTCGATGGCTTCGACGCCGTTGGCGGCTTCATCGGCGATCACCAGCGGGAATTGTTCGCGGCAGTCGTCGAGCAGGTCACGAAGCCGCCGCCGCGCCGGGGCTTCGTCATCGACGATCAGAATTCTGGCGGGCTGGGTCACGGTTCACTCCTCCTGTTTTTCCACCGGCATGATGATGGTCACCACGTACTTGTCCTTCACCACCTCGGCCTGCAGGCTGGCCTCGGCATCGAAGTGTAACTGCAGGCGCTCGCGGATGTTGGCGATCGCCATGCGGTTGCCGGAAATGTGGGTCGACGCGCTATCGAAGGGATTGGTGAGACGGATAACGAACTGTTTTCCCTTGCGTTCAATGTCGATAGTGACTTCACCGCCGCCCTCGTGCGGTTCGATGCCGTGATAAACCGCGTTCTCAACCAGCGGCTGCAGGATCAGCGGGGGCACCATCGCCACCGGCGGCATTGCGTCGATGTTCCAGGCGACAATAAGCCGATCGCCCAGCCGGATATGCTCGATTTCCAGGTACTTCCGGCAGAGCGCGATTTCATCGGCCAGCGGCACCAGTTTCCGGTTGTCTGCCATCAGCACGCGGAACAGGTCCGACACGTCTTCCAACATGCGCTCGGCACGGCGCGGTTCGGCTCGGATCAGTGACAGCACCGCATTGATGGTGTTGAACAGGAAGTGCGGCCGGATGCGTGCCTGCAGCGCCTGCAGGCGTGCCTCGGTCAGCGCGGGCGAGAGTGAACGGGCACGCAAGTCGAAGTGACGATGCGGGCCGAGACCGAGTGGGTCGAGACGATCGCTGCGGGCTGGAATCGGCTGTGGACCGTTCCCGACTATGAGCCCCGCCGCGACATCGCCGACTACGGC
>JANNGY010000666.1:0-2377 GCA_031404095.1 Betaproteobacteria bacterium
GATACGCGAAACCGGCATTGAGCTGATGGTGGCCGAAGTCGGCAATGGCGCCACCGCGCGGCGCGTGACCGATCGAATGCTCAATGGTGCCATGGGGCGTCCGATGGTCTGGCATAGCGATTCAAAGTCAATTATCGCCAATCTGGTTCCGATGGCACGAGGCGCACCGCCCAAGTCCAGCGCCTATACAACCGGTCCGGCGATTCAGGAGAATATTGGCCGACGCAATGCGGTACGCACCCATCAGGATCTGCTTCGTTCCCGTTATGACGAGGTGCAACTCGAGTATTTCGCCACCGGTGAGCTCGTCATCATTGCGCTCGATGGAAAAGCTACGCTGCTGGCGTCCGGCCTGATTCGATCGTTCCAGCCCTCACCGGACGCGGAATACGTACTGGTGCAAACCGTCAAGCGGCCATACTCGTATACGGTACCTGTTGCCATGTTCGGGTTACGGACGGAAATTCGCGACGCACGCGACTTCGAGGCTGGAAAGCCCGTCAAGATTCTGTCTGACCTGGCGCCTACCGAAGACGAAGAACCGGACCCCGATGCAGTCCGCAAGGGTCCGCGCCTGTTCGGCTGGCGTGGCGATGCGCCAGCCACCATCGCCTGGGTCCAACCCGTTGAAGGGCGAAAGAACGGCTTGGGAGATCACCTGCTGGTGCTAGCCGCCCCGTTCGATGGGGACCCACAAACGCTTGCCCGGCTGGATCTGCGTTTCCAGTCTGTCTATTGGGGACGGGATGACGCGGCAATAGTGGTCGAATCAGCGCGCAAAACGCGGCGGACACTGGTCTGGCGCCTGTTCCCGGGTGATGCGTCGCGGTCGCCTGTGAAGCTGTTTGATCGCCTGTCGGAAGATCGCTACGGCGATCCGGGTTTGCCGTTGACCGAACTCAATTCACGCGGGGCTCGCGTCATGAATTTCACACCCGATGGCAAAGCGATTTATTTGACGGGTATCGGCGCGTCTCCGGAAGGTGACCGGCCATTTATCGATCGCTTTGAAATGGACAGTCGTGAGGCCAGGCGTCTCTTCCGTTCGGAGGCGCCTTACTATGACGTGCCAATGGCGATGTTTGATACCGACGGCAATAGCCGGTTGCTGATGCAACGCGAAAGCCTCGTCGAGGCGCCCAATGTTCACCTGCGCGATTTGTCGACGGGGGCAATGCAGCCGGTCACGCGCTTTGCGACGCCGAAAAATTCGATCGCCAATGCCAGCAAGGAACTGATCCGCTATAAGCGCAAGGACGGTGTCGAGCTGTCCGCGACGCTTTACCTTCCGCCGGGGTACAAAAAAGGCGATGACCCGTTGCCGCTGTTGATGTGGGCCTACCCGCGTGAATTCCGTTCAATCGAGGCGGCAGGCCAGGTAGCCACTTCTCCTTATCGATATCTGCGTCCCAGCTTCAATGGGCCGCTGCCGTTTCTGACGCTCGGCTATGCCGTGCTGGACAACCCGCGAATGCCAATCGTGGGCGAAAATGGCAAAGAGCCGAACGACGCATATCTCCCGCAATTGATTTCCAGTGCGGAGGCAGCCATCGATGAGGTGGTACGCCGCGGCGTTGCTGATCGAAACCGGATTGCGGTGGGCGGCCATTCCTACGGGGCCTTCATGGTCGCCAACCTGCTGGCGCATACGAAACTGTTTGCCGCAGGCGTTGCTGAAAGCGGGGCCTATAACCGTACGCTGACGCCCTTCGGATTCCAGGCTGAAGAGCGCACGTTCTGGAAAGCGCGCGACGTTTACAGCCAGATGTCACCGTTCAACTTTGCCGACCAGATCAAGGCTCCCCTGCTGATGATTCACGGCGAGGCCGATTCGAATGCCGGTACATTCCCGCTGCAAAGTGAACGCCTCTACCAGGCGATTCGCGGGCTCGGCGGAACGGCGCGCCTCGTCATGTTGCCTTATGAAGACCATGGCTACCGGGGCCGCGAATCGGTGCTTCATCGACTGTGGGAAACTCAGCGCTGGTTGGACAAGTACGTCAAGAATGCCGGCAAGGCAGGATCGTAAAATCACGAAACACAAGCACTGGCGCGGCTTCTGGCAGCTTTTCGGCTGGAGAGGCCCGTCAATGCTAGAGTTAATCGGTTTCACCTATCAGGAAACTTGACGGAATAGTGGCTTCAAGCCATAATTCGCGCCCTTTGAGAGCGTTTGGCTCATCGGCAAGAATGGCCAATTAGCTCAGCCGGTTAGAGCGACGGAATCATAATCCGCAGTCGGGTCGCACTTTGTACATTTCGCGGTAACCTAGTCAACACCGTGTCCGACCAACTCTCCCGTCGCTCAATCTTAGCCATCGGTGCATCTGCCGCCATTTCGCCCCTCGCATTGGCTGCCCAACAACAGACCAGCCCC
>JANNGY010000667.1:0-4529 GCA_031404095.1 Betaproteobacteria bacterium
CGTCTGCAGCCTGAGGAAAGGGGGAAATTCCCCGAAAAACGAGGCAAATCCGCTATGTAAACGTAAAAACCTGAGATTTACCGCTGAAAAAATGCGCACACCGCGCCACGCGATGAAATTAAGGGTTTTTAGAAGTTCCCCCTGCTCAACCTCTAGCACTGGCGCGGCTGGTGGCACGAAAAAGCCCTGAAACCCTCGCCAGTGCTTGTGTTTCATTGGCGCTAGCACGTTTAGTATCATGAGACGACTCTCCCATGTCCTCCACCCTGATATTCATTTGCATCGCCATCGCGGTGCTGCTCACGTCATTCATTTCCGGCATCCTCGGCATGGCCGGCGGCATGATCCTCATGGGGGTTCTGCTGGCATTGCTGCCGCTACCAGCCGCGATGATGTTGCACGGCATCACGCAGATGTCGGCCAACGGCTGGCGCGCGTGGCTGTGGCGCGCCTATGTGAACTGGCGAGTCTTCCGCGGCTATGGTCTCGGCGCCTTGCTGGCTCTGGCCGCCTTCATCGTCCTGCAATTCGTGGTCAGCAAGCCGGTCGCCTACATCCTGCTGGGCCTGACCCCGTTCATCAGTTTCGTCCTGCCCAAGAGACTGGCGCTGAATGTCGATCATCGCGGCCATCCGTTTCTTTGCGGCGTGATCTGTACCGCGTTGCAACTGGTGGCGGGCGTGTCCGGCCCCTTGCTCGACGTGTTCTTCGTGCGCTCAGCGATGGACCGGCGTGGCGTGGTCGCCACCAAGGCGATGTCTCAGACCCTCGGCCATCTCATCAAGATTGCCTACTTTGGCGGCATCGCTGCGCTGGGTGCCGCGAGCGGCGGCGTGTCCGCCGGCTTGTCGCTGATGCTGATCGCGGCCTGCGTGGCGCTGGCATTTACTGGTACCACTCTCTCCAAGCGGGTGCTCGACAACCTGTCCGAGGCCAACTTTCGTCAGTGGACGCAGTGGACGGTGATGACCATGGGGGTGATCTATCTCGCCACCGGCGTGTGGATGATGCTTGCCGGACCCGTCGGTCCGTAGCCCGGCGGCGCGATTTGAAACGGTCTCAATGCCCGCGCGGCATCGGCACCGGCAGGCGCAAACCGCCAGACGACCGGGGCTGCGGATATCCATAGGGCGGACGTTGTGGCAGCCACGCGTAGGGAGGGTAAACGTAGATCGCGTATTCAGCCGCCTCCTGTTTCCGGCGAGCCCGCTCTTCCTCGGCGCGCTTTTCCCTTTCTTGCTCCCGTTCCCGCGCCTCGCGTTCCAGGCGCTCGGCCTTGTCTTGCGCCGCGCGTTCCTTCATGCGCAGGTCGGCGTCCGCACCCTGGCGCAGCAAGCGTTCACGCGCGTCGGGGTCGACGTCCGGATTGGCCGGGGTCGCGTCGATCTTCTTCTCGGTGGTGGTGGCCGGGCAGGCAGTTTGCTGATAAGTCACATCACCGTCGCTGTCCGTGCACTTGAACAACGCCTGCGCGGCAGCGGGATGCGTGGCAATGAGCAACAGCAACAAGATGCGCGGTGGAATTCGCATGGCGACATTATGCCTCTGCCGCAAGCGAGAGCTTCTCCTGTCCGGACAACCCGCTGCATCCGCCCGTGAGCGGCAACCTGCGCACACTTTCTCGTACAGACTTGATTTGCAACGCGGTCCGAACTCTACATGCTACCGTCGCATGCAAGCCGACCGCGATCGTTTCAGAGTTTTTCCGCGCCAAGCGTCTCCGGCAGGCTCCACCAAACAAAGGCGCCGAAAAGGAACGTGGCGCCGCCGATATACATGATGGTATGCAGCCCATAACGCTGCGCGATCGCCCCGGCCAGCAACGCGCCGAACAGCGACACCACGCGCCCCCAGTTGAAGATCGACGCAGCGGTTGCGCGCAGATGCTCCGGGTAGAGCTCGGCAAAATACGGGCCCCAACAACAGATCGACACCAGACAGAAACCGTAGGCAAATCCCGCGCCGGCCAGCATCAACGGGTTTTGCGGCACGTTGATGTAGACGACGATGAACACTGCCGCCAGCAGAAAGCCAAGCGCATTGAAGCGCCGGCCGAATCGATCCGCGAGCAACCCCCAGGCAATGGCGCCGATCATCGAACCTATGTGCAGGGCCGTGAGCAGTTTTCCCACCATGTCGGGAGAATAGCCCAGCTCTTCCTTCAGGTAGGTGGTGATCCAGCCGTTGAAGGCCTGGAACGCAAAGAAATTTAGCCCGCATAGCAGTACCAGCCTCAGCGTGATTTTCCAGTAGCCCTGATGAAACAGTTCGACGATGGCGAGCTTGTTCGAGGCGCCCGCATGGGTGCGTTTGCCGCCCCAGGGAATCAGTACGCGGTCGTCCGGCACGACCAGATAGACCAGCGCCGCCGCGATGATGGCACCGATACCACCGAACACCATCACCAACTGCCATTGATCGGCGTAGTGGCGCCCGAACCAGGACAACGCCGCGTCCCCGCCGTTGTAAACCAGTTGAACGAGACCACCGAGCAGGCCGCGAAACGATTGTGAGAACAAGCCAACATAAAGGCTCACAGCACAGCCGAACACACCCCCGAGGAAAAAACCCATCACGAAACGCTGCGCCAGCGCACTGTAAAAACTACTTACGCCGAGTGACGCAATCGACGCAACACCGAATGCCACCGCGATCAACGCAAAAGTATTGCGCCGGCTATAACGGTCCGCGAATTGCGGAATGATGAGGGCACCGATGAGCGCGCCGAGCGCTTGCAAGGTGTAAAAGGCGGCGACCTGTTCCTTGGTGAGGCCGAGCGACTCCGCCATGTACGGCCGGAGAAAATTTTCCGTGTTCCAGCAGAATGCATAGAACACATACACGCACATCAGTGCCGCAAACATCAGCCAGCGGCGGGTTTCGGAAAGGTCCTCCGCGCGCACCGCCGCCGCGTTGCTCATCGAATCCTTGCCATCACGTCGAAATCCATTTGCAGCAGCAGGTCAAGCTGGTCGATAAAGACCCAGTTCTCGCGCAACAAATCACCCTCGCGCCGCCAGAAGTCCATCACCCGCATGCCGATGCGGCGTCCAGTGGCCGGCACGCCAAGCCAGGGCCCAAGATGCGTTGCGCGTACCGATGGCCAACCCGTCGATCCAACGTAGACACCTTCACCGATGCGCGCTTTGTGATCGCCGCCGACGCGATCCGGGAAAGCCGTCAGAAAGGCACGCTGATGCACGTCCTGAAACCCCTTGAGCGCACGGCTGGTACCAATGCCCGCCGGCCCGTACCACATCATTTGCGGGTGCCAGAATCGCTCCTGGGCCATGCTCGCCAGCGATTGGCGGTCGTATTCCATCAGGCCCTTTATCATCGCTTCGACAAGAACAAGGCTTTGTTTGCTTTCCTTCGGCTCAGATTCTCCGACTACCACGCCGTCCCGGCTGGCAGGACCCGGCGCCCTGTCTGCTACGCCGGGGTGCGCCAGAAGTCCGTCGGGCCAGCAGTTCGCCTGACGCAGGACGTCCAGGATGTCGAGGATGATATACACC
Source organism: Betaproteobacteria bacterium (assembly GCA_031404095.1). GTDB lineage: Bacteria > Pseudomonadota > Gammaproteobacteria > Burkholderiales > Usitatibacteraceae > UKL13-2. The sequence continues at coordinate 3,516 of JANNGY010000667.1, forward strand.
TCACAAACCCTACCGGCGTCCATTCGAGAAAATTCTCCGAATCGGATGTTCATTACGCCACCCGTCGCGACGATGCCCAGCCACTCCTTGGTAAATATTCCGGTGTAGTGCCCGGTCGCGCCGATCCATGACGCATCCTTGAAAGAGCCAGAAATCAGGATGTCGTCTCGTCGCTCGATATCTGGAAATGCTGCCAGAAACGGTTTCCAGAACCCATCAATGACGTTTCGCGAACCTAGAAGCGTATTGATCGGATGAGGGCCATGCCATGCGATATCGGGGTGATAAAGGGTGCCTAGCGCGTCGGGCCACTGAATTAATGGGCGTTGCGCGAGTGATGATAGCGCGGCGGCATAAGCTAACTTCTCGGAATGCGGATTCATGGCAACAATGTCCACCAAGGTCTCAGGTGCGGCAATAAAACTAAGGCCGTAACTCCGCGCCAATCAGTTACGGCATGTTTCAACCCAACCACATTGAACTCACGGGTTTATGCAAAGTGGCAAATCTAGGTGTACTGCGAATGCAATTAAAAGCGTGAAAAGCCACTTGCGTTATGGGGTAAAGTCTGGAATGCTACCGCAAATTTGAGATAAATCAAGTTTTGCAATCGAAGTCAATTATTGTCAAGGGTCAGTTACAAGCTGCTTTCCGCAGCAGGCAATACTTTCAGAAGAGTCTAGCGCGGCTTCGAAAACAAGGCGGCGCACGGACCGTCACCCTGGGTTGATCTTGACGTGCGGCCTTAGTAGCACTTGCCTGGCGAGACGCCAGGGTTTTTTGGAGTTGAGGCGGTTGGGTTGCGGCGCCAAATTGTAATTCGCAGTTTGCTCTGCGTCGAAGTAACACCTTTTCGTAGGGACCAGTATCTTGATTGACGTGCCAAATGAAAATGCCCAAAACAACAAAGCCATTGTCTGGGATTTCTGGCACGCGCTTGACGAAGCCGATGCAAGTGAAGTCGAAAGCATCGCCCGATTGTCCCTGTCCGAGGATATCGCCTGGTTCGGTCAC
>JANNGY010000668.1:0-5273 GCA_031404095.1 Betaproteobacteria bacterium
CCGGCCATCAGCGTCGGAGCGGCGAAGCGGAGCACCTGCCAGAACGGGAAGTTCCACGGCATCACCGCGAGCACGCAGCCCAACGGGTCGTAGCGCACGTAGCTCCGCCCGGCGTCGGTCGCGACCTCTTCGGTCTCGGCGACCACTTCGCGCATGATGTGAATGGATTCGGACTCAAGCCAGTCGAGATGGTCATTGGCCGGAAGGTCGTTTGGCGCCGTGCCAAATGTTTCGTATTGAGATTGCCGCTTCAGTACCGCGCTCATGCCGTGACTCCTGTCCTGGATTTTAATCCGCTGACATCCACTGTTTTTACGTGCAGGCCGCATTCTTGCAAGCCGCCCGCGCCCGTCTGTTCCCACCACCACCTGCCGGCGCGCGGGTCCTCGCCCGGCTTCACGGCGCGGGTACAGGGTTCGCAGCCGATGCTGGGATAACCCCGGTCGTGCAGCGTGTTGTAGGGGACGCCGTTGGCATGGAGGTAGGCCCAGACGTCATCCTCGCTCCAGTCGATCAGCGGATTGAATTTGGTCAGTTGGTGATCGGCATCGAATTCCGATTCGCCGAGGTCTTTGCGCGAGGGCGCCTGCTCGCGGCGCAGGCCGGTCAGCCACGCCTTTTTCTGCGCCAGCGCGCGGTTGAGCGGTTCGATCTTTCGGAGGTGGCAGCAGGATTTACGATTGTCTATGTTTTCGTACATCGAAAACGCGCCGTGGCGCCGCACGAAATCGTCCGCCAGGTCAATGACGGGCGTATAGATGACCAGGCGGAATCCATACACCTCGCGTGCCTGATGCATCAGTTCATATGTTTCCTTCGGCAGGCGCAAGGTATCCAGCGTGAAGATCTGGATGCACTTGAATTCGGTGGCGATCAAATGGGTGAGGACCATGTCCTCGGCGCCAAAGCTGTTGGCGAACGCCGCGGGAGCGTGGTCGCGTTCGATGCGGCCGAGCAGTTCCCGCAGGCGGGCGACCTTGCTGTTCAGTCCGCCACGTGCAGAAAAATCTTGAACCACAGAGAGCACAGAGGACACCGAGGATTTCTCTGTGGGGTTTTCTCTGTGTTCTCTGTGCTCTTTGTGGTTCAAGCTTTTCATGCGGTCTCCTGAATTTGTCGGCGTTTGAACAGGGGCAATGGTTGATCGACAGCGCCTTGATACGTCTCCGAAAAATCCGTCAACGCGTTCACCGCGTCGTGAATGTCCTTGTCCCCGCGCACTGCGAACGCGTTGAACCCCACTCGCTGCATGAAGAACAGCTGGTCGCGCAGCACATCGCCGATGGCTCTCAATTCACCCTTGAATCCATAGCGACCGCGCAACAAGGCGGCAATCGAATAGCCGCGGCCGTCGGCAAACTTCGGAAAATTCACCGCGATGACGGCAAATCGGCCAATGGTATCGGCGAGCAAGGCGGGATCTTCGTGTGCGTCGAGCCACACGCCGATCGGCTGGCTCAGGCTGGCAATGCGCCGCGTCAATGCTGCGCGTTGCGCGAGCCACACTTTCAGCGGCACGATCACCTTGCCGGCGGGCAGGGTGACCGCTGCCGCGGATGCCGGGTCTGCCGTGGCGGAAATCAGCTGCCAGTCGTCGGCGACCACGTCGCCATCACGAATGAGGAGGCGAATGTCAGACATTGGCCACCTCCGGCGAGGTTTGTGCGGCCTTCTTGTCATAAACCCGGGCTTTGAACGGCTCGATGCCAACGCGACTGACAGTATCGAGGAACTGTTCGTCTTCGTGCCGCAGCTCGACGTAGGTCGCAACCAGTTTTTCCACCACGTCCGCCATTTCATCCTGCGCGAACGACGGGCCGATCACCTTGCCCAGCGCGGCGTTGTGCCCTTGCGAGCCGCCGAGGGTGACCTGGTAGAACTCGGCGCCGTGCTTGTCTACACCGAGGATGCCGATGTGGCCGACGTGATGGTGGCCGCAGGCGTTCATGCAGCCGGAAATATTGATGGCGATGTCGCCGATGTCGAACAGGTAGTCTAGGTCGCCGAGTTTTTCCTCCACCCGGCGCTGGATCGCCTCGGCCACCGGGATCGACTTGGCGTTGGCGAGCGAACAGAAATCACCGCCGGGGCAGGAAATGATATCCGTGAGCAAGCCGATATTCGGCGTGGCGAAGCCGATTGCTTTCGCGCGCTGCCAAACGGTGAACAGGTCACCGGCCTTCACGTCGGCGAGGATCAGGTTCTGCTCGTGGGAAACACGAATCTCGCCAAAGCTGAATTCGTCGGCGAGATCCGCGACCGCATCGAGTTGCGCTTCGGTGGCGTCGCCGGGCGCGGCGCCGGTCTTTTTCAGCGACAGGGTCACGGCGGCGTATCCCGGCTGCTTGTGGCTGAATACATTGCGGCTTACCCAGCGCGCGAATGCCTTGCTGTCGAGCTGGTGCTTTTCAAAATCGGCGTTGATGGCGCTCAGTTTTTCATAGGCGGGATCGATGAAATGCCCGGCAACGCGATCGATTTCGGCCTGCGTGAGCGTGGCGGGGCCATCTTTCAGGTGCGCCCATTCGGCGTCGACCGCGGCACGGAATTTTTCGAGGCCCAGTTCCTTCACCAGGATCTTGATGCGCGCCTTGTAAAGGTTGTCTCGGCGGCCGAGGCGGTTATAGACGCGCAGGATGGCATCGAGATACGTGAACAGATGCTGCATGGGTAGCGCTTCACGCACGACGTGGCCAAGGATCGGCGTGCGGCCGAGCCCCCCGCCGGCCAGGATGTTGAAGGCCACGTCACCTTCGACGGTCCTGACGGCATGGATGCCAATGTCGTGAAACCGCGTGCCGGTGCGATCTTCCACCGCGCCATTGACGGCGATCTTGAACTTTCGCGGCAGGTAGGCGAATTCAGGGTGGAGGGTTGACCACTGGCGGATCAGTTCTGCGTACGGGCGCGGGTCGATCAGTTCGTCATGGGCGATGCCGGCGAACTGGTCGGAGGTGGTATTGCGAATGCAGTTGCCCGATGTCTGGATGGCATGCATTTCCACGCTGGCCAGGTCGGCGAGGATATCGGGTACCGATTCCAGCGTCGGCCAGTTGTACTGAATGTTCTGGCGGGTGGTGAAATGACCGTAGCCGCGATCATATTTGCGGGCGATGTGCGCCAGCATCCGGACCTGTTTCGACGACAGCAGACCGTACGGAATGGCCACCCGCAGCATCGGCGCATGCTTTTGAATGTAAAGACCATTTTGCAATCGCAGCGGGCGGAACTCGTCTTCGGAGAGCTGCCCGGCAAGGTAACGCGCGGTCTGCCCGCGGAACTGGGCGACACGTTCGTCGACGATGGTCTGGTCGGTCTGGTCGTAGCGGTACATGATGGTTGCGCGATTGGGCCAGACTTGGGCCGGCCCATTGCTTCCCGATGTGTTGACAGAAGCAAATACTAGCCTTCCACAGTTATATCAATAAAGACTTTATTAAATTTATATATATCAATAAAGCATATAAGAAGTCGTCGCACCCAATGCCGGCAAAAGATATCTGGCAAACACGCATGCCGGTTTTATGCGGGTGCGATTCAAACTGATCTGGCACTTAGCCCCTCCCTTTGTAAAGGGAGGGTGGAGCAGGGGTTTCGAGCGGCATGCCGCTCGCCTGCGGAACGGTGCCTCGATGCAGCGGGGCACGCGGCCTGCAAGGTGGGAGGGATTTGAGGTGCCAAGAATTGTGCGTGCCGTTGCGCGCGACGAGCAAAAATCCCCCTCAATCCCCCTTTTTCAAAGGGGGAAGCACAACAATGCGCGCTGCCACATCAGTTTGAATCGCACCCGTTTCATGCGCGATACCCTCTGCTTTCACGGTTTGCGGCTATCATTTATGTTCTGCTTACAAACAAAGGGGATTCACATGGCAATGGTTGATCGCATAAAGAACATCCTTCTCACCCCGAAGACTGAATGGCAGGTCATTGAAGGTGAAAAGCCGACGACCGCCGAACTGCTTTCGCGTTATGTGGCCCCGCTGGCCGCGATTCCCGCTATTTGCGGCTTCGTCGGCGGCTCACTGATCGGCTACGGCGCGTTCGGCGTGTCGTTCAAGACCCCGATCGTGGCCGGCCTGGCGATTGCCATCTTTGGCTATGTCATGTCGTTCATCAGCGTCATCATCGTCAGCCATATCATCAATGCGCTGGCGCCGACGTTCGGCGCGCAAAAGGACCTGCCGCAGGCGACCAAGGTCGCGGCATATTCGTTTACCGCGGCGTGGCTGGGCGGAATCTTTTCCATCCTGCCGTCGTTGTCGATGCTGGCGATCCTCACCGGCCTGTACAGCATCTTCCTGCTTTACCTCGGCCTGCCGGCGCTGATGAAGAATCCGCCGGACAAATCCATCGGCTATACCGCGGTGGTGGTGATCGCGGCGATCGTGGTGTCGATTGTCATCGGCGCGATCGGCGTGGCAGTGGGCGGCATGACGGGCGCCTCGCGCGGGATGTTTGGCGATATGGGGTCGATGGGCTCATCGCATTCCGCATCGGTGACGATCGACAAGGACAGCAGCCTGGGCAAACTTGAAGCCTTCGGCAAAAAGATGGAAGAGGCCGGCAAGAAAGTGGAGGCCGCGCAAAAGAGCGGCAACCAGGAAGAAGCCATGAAAGCCGCGATGTCCGGCCTGGGCGTCGCGCTCGGCGGCGGCAAGGCCGTCGATCCGCTCGACATCGACCAGTTGAAGCCGTTCGTGCCGGAGACCTTCGCGGGTCTGCCGAAAAAATCCAGCAAAGCCGAGAAGGCCGGCGCGATGGGAATCACCATCTCGAAAGCCGAGGCGCGCTATGGTGACGACAGCGGCAAACGTGCCGAACTGGAGGTCTCGGACACCGGCGGCGCCGCTGGGTGGATGGCCTTTGCCGGCTGGGCCATGGTCCAGGGCGAGAAGGAAGATGAGTACGGCAGCGAAAAAACGTCAAAAGTTGGCGGCCGGCTGGTGCATGAAAAAACCCGCAAGGACGGCCGCAATGAATACAACATCGTCCTCGGCGAGCGATTCATCGTGACGGCGAAGGGCAATGGCGTGGACCTGAATACGTTGAAAGCGGCGGTGGCCGGGCTGGACCTCGGCAAGCTGGAGGCGATGAAGGACGTAGGCGTACAGAAATAGTGGTCTTCGGCGTCGCCGAACGGGCGATGCATGTCATGAACGACGCTTGCTGAAACTCGCTTAGTCGCAAGCATGGCGCCCTACACCTAAATTGCGCGCTTGCGCAAATCCTCCCGATAGCGCCGGCTGACAGGTACATTGCTTCCATCGCGCATC
>JANNGY010000669.1:0-1783 GCA_031404095.1 Betaproteobacteria bacterium
AAGACAACCTGCTCGGCGCCGGCATGAGCGTCGGCTACTCGACCACCGCCGACATCGATCGAAAAGGGACCGAACTCGAGATCACCTATCCGCAGGCTTTCGACGGCTGGACCAGCGTGGGCTTTTTCCGCGGGCGCTTCGACGACGGCAAGCGCACTTCATTTGCCATCGATCGCCCGTTCTACTCGCTCGACACGCGCTACGCGGCGCGCGCCGCCTGTAGCGACGAAGACCGCATCGATTCGATCTACAACGGGGGCGAAATTGTCAGCGAATTTCGCCACCGGCTGCGCAAGGCGGAAGTGGCGGGCGGCTGGTCGCCGGGCCTGGTCGCTGGCTGGACACAACGCTATTCGCTGGGCGCACTGATCGAGGACAATGCCTACCTCGCCGAACCCGGGCGAACGCCAACCAACCCGCTGCCGGTCGACAATGACCTGCGCGCGCTGTTCCTGCGATTTGAATTGGTGGAGGATCGTTTCCTGAAAGTGAAGAACTACAACCTCATCGAACGCGCTGAATTTTTTGTCGTGGGCTTCAATATGCGCTTGCAGGTGAGCCGGTCGCTGCCGGGACTGGGATCGACCCGCTCCGACTGGCTGTACGCCGCCACCATCAGCGACGGCTATGTTTTTTCATCCAGTCGTATCTTTCAGGCCGCGGCCAATGTCGAGCGGCGCATCGCCAGCACCGGGCTGCCCATGACGCAGGCCGGCGCGGTCTTCAAGTACTACGCGCCGCAAGCCGGGCGCTCATTGCTCTACGCCCGGCTGGCGGTGGACCAGATCCGCGGGGGCGGCATCGCCGATCAACTGCTGATCGGCGGCCAGTCCGGCCTGCGCGGGTATCCCTCGCGCTACCAGGCCGGGGAGCAACGCGCGCTGTTTTCGATTGAAAAACGCGCCTACACCAATTGGTACCCGTTTCGCCTGGCGCGCATCGGCGGAGCGGCATTTTTCGATGCGGGCCGCGCCTGGGGCGGGCCGAACCAGAATACCGTCAATGGCGGCCTGCTCACCGACCTGGGCATCGGCTTGCGCGTCGCCATGGACCGGGCGGCATTTGCCAACATCCTTCACCTCGATATCGCCGTGCCGCTCAATCGAGTCGAGGGCATCAAGTCGGTGCAGTTCCTGGTGAAAACCGAATTCTCGTTCTGATTCCACCCCCAATAGCCCGTCATCCCAGCGTCCCGCGGGACTTCCGTTGGTCGCAGCTGGGATCCAGTCCGCCGTTTTCTTCAGTTCGTGGAATGGACTGGGTCCCAGCCTCCGCTGGGACGACAGATCTACTTTGCGCTTAACGTAGTGCCATGGCACACCGACACCGTAAGATGCAACACCATGAAAATATCCGTTCTCGACCAATCACCTTCTTCTCTCGGCCGCAGCCAGCACCTCGCCATTGCCGACAGCCTGGCACTGGCGCGCCACTGCGATCAACTCGGTTACCACCGCTACTGGGTGTCAGAACATCACAACAGCGACAGCATCGTCGGGTCCGCACCGGAAATCCTGATGGCGGCCATCGCCGCGACGACCGCGCGCATCCGCGTGGGTAGCGCCGGCGTGATGCTGCCGCACTACTCGGCATTGAAAGTGGCCGAGCAGTTTCGCGTGCTGGAAGGCATCGCGCCCGGCCGCATCGACCTCGGCATCGGACGGGCGCCGGGATCAGACCGGCAGACCGCCTTCGCGCTGAATCCGCATCAGAATGCCGCCGAGGAATTCCCGCAACAGGTGCTGGACTTGCAGGCGTGGGTGTCCGGCACGCCGCTGCCGCT
>JANNGY010000670.1:0-3211 GCA_031404095.1 Betaproteobacteria bacterium
CAATGGGTGACGCCCATTGCGGCCGTCCTTGTCGCCCGACAGGTCGGTTTCAATATTGGCGAAATGCGCGCCGGGAATATGGCCTTGGCGATAAAGGCGCTCGCCTTTGCCGAGGTCCATCAGGTCGTGGCGGCAATCGAAGATCACCCATTGCGGATCGGCAAGATGAAGCGAGAGGTCATGGGTGTTGATCAGCATCCGGGATCCTGGCGTGAAGGTGAAGGGTGAATTATGTCGTGGAATACGGCCGGACACTTGCCTAGCGGGGGCATTCACATGTGATTGTGGGAACAAAGTCCAGCATTGGCGCGCATTCTCACGGCATTTCGGCCCGTAACCCCCACCAATGCTGGACTTTCGCCGGTTTCGTCAGCCCGGAATGGCTCAATCTTCCTCGGCCGGAAGCACCGGACGTCTATCGTCTTTCCTTTCATTCGAGGACTTTGCCAGCAGTCCGCTGGCAATAATGATTGCCATGCCAAGCCACGCCACCGGTGGCAACAACTCGTCGAAGATGAATATGCCGGCGAGACTGGCAAAGATGACCGTCGAATAGGAAAACGCGCCGACGACCAGCGTATTGCCGCTGTGATAGGCCCGCGTCATCGCCAGTTGCGCGACCGTCGCCGATACGCCCATGGCGAGCAGCAAGCTTGTGTTCATGGCGTTGAGCGCTTGAAATTCATGCGCGATGACGCCTTGCGTGAACGCCGAGCCGATGGTGCCGGCAACGGCGAAATAGATGACCACGCGCCATGCGGGTTCGCCGGCGTCGCCAAGCTTTTTCACATTGACATAGGCGCAGGCGGCGAAAAATCCCGATGCGAGTCCGATGAACCCGGCGTAAGCGTTGGCGCCGGAAAAGGTCGGCTGCAGCAACAGCGCCGCGCCGACAAAGCCCAGAACGATGGCCAGTGTCAATCGGGGTTGGAAGCGATCGCCCAGCAGGATGGTGGAGAGCAGCGTCAGCCACAGAGGCGAGGTGTAATTGAGGGCGATAGCGGTGGCCAGCGGCAACTGCGTGATTGCATAGAAATAGGCAATCAGGGAAGTGGTGCCGGTAACGCCGCGCCAGAAATGCCCCTTCCAGAACGGCGTTGCCAGCGATTGGCGTTTCAAAAGCACGAAGGCGCCGACGGCAACGAGGGCGACGAGCGAGCGATACAGCGAAAGTTCGGCGCCGCTGAATTGTCCTGCCAGCAGTTTGGCAAACACGCCCATGGTGGCGAACAGCGCGCCGGCGACCAGCATCCAGGAAGAGGTCATTTACATCAATTTCGGGCGAAGTATCTACTCAGCGATGTGCAAGAAATGAAGAGCGAGCGAGCGGGATGCGAGAGGGGTGCATTCCGCGCGCAGGAACCGGAATGTACTCAAATGTACATGAGGATTCCGAGCACGGTATGCACCCCTCTCGCGCCCGCGCAGCCGCGCTGTGTCAAGGCGGCAACGCCGCCAATTCCCGCCGGATGAATTCGTGGAAGTGGACCATGCCATCTTCCATCGGCGACTGATACGGCCCCTGTTCGTCGCGCCCTTCCTGCCACAGCAGCTTGCGGCCGTCGTTCATGCGCTGGCAGATTTCCTCATCTTCCACGGCGGTCTCGTCGTAGGCCGCTTGTTCCGCGGCGATGAATTCAGGCTCGAACAGGGCAATTTCTTCCGGGTAATAGAATTCAACGATGTTGCTGCACTTTTCCGGCCCGCGCGGCACGATGGTCGAAATCACCAGCACATGCGGATACCACTCGACCATGATGTTCGGGTAATAGGTCAGCCAGATGGCGCCATGCGCCGGCTTTTCACCATTGCGGTAGCCGAGCAACAGGTCGTGCCAGCGCCGGTAAATCTCGCTGCCGGGACGGGAGAGGGATTTGTTCACGCCAACCGTCTGCACGCTGTACCAGTCGCCGAATTCCCATTCAAGCTGGCTACAGTCGACGAACTTGCCGAGCCCGGGGTGGAACGGTTCGACGTGATAGTCCTCAAGATAGACCTCGATAAAGGTCTTCCAGTTGAAGTTGTATTCGGTGACTTCGACTTTGTTCAGCACATGGCCGGAAAAATCCAGGTCCCTTGCGCATCCCAGTTTGCCGAGGTCACCGGCAATGTCGCGCGGGCCCTGGAACAGCATGCCGTTCCATTTCTGCAATGGTTTGCGCGGCAGGTCGAGGCAGGGCTGCTCCTGGAAATGCGGCGCGCCCAGCAGCTTACCTTCGCCGTCATAGGTCCAGCGGTGGATGGGGCAGACAATATTGCCGCTCGGCAGTTGCCCGCTGCCCTTCAGCATCACGGCCTGGCGATGACGGCAGATATTCGACACCAGGTCGATGTGCGAACCATTGTTCACCAGCGCCCACGCGCTGTTGGTCATTTCCAGCGCGCGAAAATCCCGCGCCTGCGGCGCCATCAATTCATGGCCGACGTATCCCGGGCCGCGGCTGAAGAACACCTCAAGCTCGCGCGCATGGATGGCAGGATCAAAATACCAGCTGACAGGCAACTGGGTGGCGACGGGAGAAAGCTCACGCGCACCGAGCAATTTGGACATAGTCCTTACCTCCAATTAATTGCGCCCTGCTTCCGGATAGGACAAAAGCGGCCGCAAACCAACCAAAGTAAAAACAACACCCGGGCAAATGAGTTTGTTAGCTTTTAACTCTACAGACTCCGTCCCGTAGAACGAATCTCCTGGCGGAGACCCACGAAATGGAACGGCGATTCTGCCCCAATGGCCTTGAAAGGGCAAGGAATATTGGCGACGACATGGGTCCGGCATGGGCGCGTTAAGCACGTTTGTCGCACGTTTGTCGTGGACTGGAAACCCCTGTTTACGCTATGATTTCGGATTGTTTTCCCTCAGCAGCGCATCGTGCGCTTGCCCCCAACGCCCATGGCCCGCATACCGACAACTTCAGCGACATCCGCCCCCAAGAATTTCGAATCCGCCTTGGCGGAGCTGGACCAACTGGTGGAAAAGATGGAGAGCGGCCAGTTACCGCTGGAAGAATCGCTGTCGGCCTATCAGCGCGGCACCGAACTGCTGAAATTCTGTGAGGGCGTCCTCAAGGACGCGGAACAGAAGATCAAGGTTCTCGATGGCGGCGAACTCAAAGAGTTCAATGAAACGGCATCCTGAGCCGGATTTTTCAGACAGCCAGACACCGATAATGTCCGATTTCAAGGAATGGGCGCGCGTGGTCGCGGGAGA
>JANNGY010000671.1:0-6882 GCA_031404095.1 Betaproteobacteria bacterium
CCGGTCTCGACCTGATGATCATTCGCGAATTGACGGGCGATATCTATTTCGGAGAACCGCGCAGCATTACCGGCGAAAAGGGCAAGAATGGCATTGTCGGCAATCGCGTCGGCATCAATACCATGCACTACACCGAAGCGCAGATCAGCCGCATCATTCATGTCGGATTCCGCACTGCCCGCCAGCGCAACAAGCGTCTGTGCTCGATCGACAAGATGAACGTTCTGGAGACAATGCAATTGTGGCGCGATATCGCCATCGAAATCGCGCCCGGATATCCGGACGTCGAACTCTCGCATATGCTGGTGGATAACGCGGCCATGCAACTGGTGCGGAACCCGAAACATTTCGACGTGATGGTGTGCGGCAACCTGTTTGGCGATATTCTGTCGGATGAGGCATCGATGTTGACGGGATCGATCGGCATGTTGCCGTCGGCATCGCTGGACGCCAGTGGCAAGGGGTTGTACGAGCCGATTCACGGTTCGGCGCCCGATATCGCCGGCAAGGGCATTGCCAATCCGCTGGCGCAGATCCTGTCGCTGGCAATGATGCTGCGTTACACGTTTCAGTTGCCCGAGCACGCCGATCGCGTTGAGAAGGCGGTGCGCAAGGCGTTGGCATCGGGATTGCGAACGGGTGACATTGCACGCCAGGGCGAGAGAATCTGCAATACAGGCGAAATGGGTCATGCGGTTGCCGGTAATTTGTGAGGAGATCGCGCGGCATCCGTCGCGAATTGCCGATGCTTGCACCTTGGCGGCTGCAGGGATACCCGCTGTCGCTGCCGGTTCGCCTGGCATGGGCACGAGTCTCCGGTGAGTGGCGGCGTGGGGGCACGGGTAGTCGAGTCATTGCACGAATCAACAACGAATAGGTGGCAACGGAAATGCTGAAAGTCGGGATGGTGGGTTGGCGTGGCATGGTGGGCTCGGTACTCATGGATCGCATGCGTGCGGAAAATGACTTTGCCCTGGTTGAAGCGGTGTTCTTCACCACCTCTAACGTCGGCGGTCAGGCGCCTGGCGAAGCCGGTGGTGCGCCACTGAAAGACGCGACGGATGTCAGCGCACTAATGCAGATGGATGCCGTCATTACCTGTCAGGGTGGCGATTACACGACTGCGGTGTATCCGCAATTGCGGGCGGCAGGATGGAACGGCTACTGGATCGACGCTGCCAAGACGCTGCGCATGAAGGACGATGCCGTGATCATCCTCGATCCGGTCAATATGCCGGTCATCCAGAACGCGCTCGCCAAGGGCGTCAGGAATTACATCGGCGGGAACTGTACCGTGAGTTGCATGCTGATGGGCCTGGCGGGCCTGTTCAAGGCCGATCTCATCGAATGGATGACCTGCATGACCTACCAGGCGGCGTCCGGCGGTGGCGCCAAACACATGCGCGAATTGCTTACGCAGTTTGGCACGCTGCATGCCGAGGTTCGGGCGCTGCTGGACGATCCGCATTCGGCCATTCTGGAAATTGATCGCCGGATTCTGGCAAAGCAGCATTCGTTTTCGGCAGACGAAACGCAGCACTTTGGCGTGCCGCTCGGAGGTAACCTCATTCCCTGGATCGACAAGGACATGGCGTCGATGGGAAACCCGGGCATGTCGCTCGAAGAGTGGAAAGGCATGGCGGAAACCAACAAGATATTGGGCCGCGGAGAAGGATTCGGCACATCCGCGACACCGATCGACAGTTTGTGCATTCGTGTCGGCGCCATGCGCTGCCACAGCCAAGCGCTTACCATCAAGCTCAGGACCGACGTGCCGCTGGCCGATATTGAATCGATCATCGCGTCGGACAATGAATGGGTGAAAGTGGTACCGAACGAGCGTGAGCGCTCGATTCGTGAATTGACGCCTGCCGCAGTGACTGGAAGTATGCAAATCCCCGTTGGCCGGTTGCGAAAGTTGGCGATGGGCCCTGAATACCTGAGCGCTTTTACCGTTGGCGACCAGTTGCTTTGGGGGGCCGCAGAACCACTGCGTCGGATGCTGCGGATTATTTTGCAGAAATAGTATATTTATCAATAGGTTGATAGCATTTGCGTCCGTTCGCCTTCAATTTCACGCAGAAGCGGGTTGAAAATTCGTGAACTTTCGCTTCTAATGCTAGAAAGCGAATAAAGTTGAAACAATAACTCGTTGATGTTATTTTACTTTGTCCTCGAAAAATCGAAGGGTTGGGGTTGCGCATGAACCGTCCACCGAAATTAAAACTGGTTGTGGCATTGGGGGGAGCACTTTTGGCGTTGTCGGCGATGTCGGCACACGCGGCAGGCTTGGGCAAACTCACCGTTAATTCCGCGCTAGGTCAACCCCTCACGGCTGAGATTGACCTCGTTTCCCTGCAGCCGGGGGAATTCGAATCTGTTGCCGCGCGCATTGCCAGTCCGGAAGCCTACAGCGACGCGAAAATCGAATATTCACCACTGCTCCGGCAGTTGCGGTTTGCCGTTGAGCGCCGAGCCGACGGCAGGCCGATATTGAAAATCACCAGCAGCGCGCCGATAAACGAGCCTTTCCTCGATGTGCTTGTCGAGATGAATTGGCCTGCGGGCAGATTATTGCGTGAGTACCCGATTCTGCTGGATCCCCCGGGCTTCAATGAAGCGCGCGTCGCGGCTCCGGTCGCGGCGGTTGCCGCGGTTGCACCGGTGAAGCCCGCAACTCCGCTCGTAGCTTCCTCACCGGCATCGGCGTCAGCAACGCCAGCAGTGTCAGCGCCTGTGGGCGCTGCCGGCACGCCTTCGGCCCAGTCCGAATCCGGCGGTGACACTTACGGTCCCGTCAAGCGCGGCGATACGCTAAGCAAGATTGCAAAGGAAATGAAGGCCGATTCGGTGTCGCTCGAGCAGATGCTGGTTGCCCTCTATCGGGAAAACAAGGCGGCGTTCGTCGACAACAACATGAATCGCCTGCGCACAGGACAGATTCTCAAAGTGCCGTCGGCCGAAGATGCGGCGCGAATCGTCGAGAAAGATGCCCGTTCGGAAATCAAGTTGCAGGTGGCAAGCTGGCAGGCATATCGCGAACAACTCGCCGGCAGCGCGTCTGTGGCACCGGCGGCGCCGGCAACGGCGACCAATCAGGTTTCCGGCAAGATTACCGTTGCCAAGCCGGATGTCCCGGCGCCGGCCGCTGCACCGAAGGACCAACTCAAGATCGCCAAGTCTGATTCCGCCACGGGCAAAGCCGGCGGGGTCGGTGCGTCCGGTACCGGCAACATGCAGGAGCAGATCAACACGCTCAAGGAAGAAAAGATTGCGCGTGAAAATTCGCTCAAGGAAGCGAATTCGCGCGTGGCCGACCTTGAAAAGCAGATCGCCGACATGCGCAAGCTGATGGAGTTGAAGGGCCTCGCGGGTAAACCTGCGGCGACTCCCGAACCTGCCAAGGCCGCCAAACCCGCCGACACCAAAGTCGCGCAGGTGACTCCGCCACCGGTGAAGGCGCCGGAGCCGGTGAAGGCCGTGGAACCGGTCAAGGCGCCGGAACCTGCCAGTCCTGCCGAAGCCAAACCTGCGGATACGAAACCGGCTGAAGTCAAGCCAGCCGAAACCACGCCGGCGCCGCCAAAGGCCGCCGAGGCGAAGCCTGCGCCGCCGAAACCGGCCGTGAAGGCGCCGCCACCACCGGAGCCGAGTTTCCTTGAAGACAACATGCTGGCGATTGGCGGCGGCGGTATCGCGTTGCTGGGCGTGGGCGGTCTGTTTGCATACATGTCACGCCGCAAGAAGAAATCGGGCGGCAGCAGCACCAGCATGAGCAAGACATCTTCGATCATGCCGAGCGACTTGAAGCCGAATACCGTGACCGGCAATCGCGGCGGCGGATTGGTGGATACCGGCAACAGTTCGTTCCTGACAGACTTCGACAAGACCGGACCTGGCAGCATAGACACGGATGAAGTCGATCCGGTGGCCGAAGCAGAGGTGTATATCGCCTACGGCCGCGACGCGCAGGCAGAGGAAATTCTCAAGGAGGCGATGTCGCGAGACAAGAGTCGCCACGAAATCACCGTCAAACTGCTGGAGATTTATCATGCCCGCAAGAGTGTTCAGGCATTCGAGACGGTCGCCCGTGAATTGAAAGAGACGATCGGCGGCGACAATCCGATGTGGGCCAAAGTCGCCGGCATGGGTGCATCGATCGATCCGCAGAATGCGCTCTACAGCGGCAGCGGCCAGGCATATGAAACGACCGGCGCGTTCAGTGCGGGCGGCGCTTCCGTCATGGCTTCCGATGCCGCCGACAAGGCACCGCCGGACGTCGATTTCGACCTCGGCTTTACCGATTCCTCCGCGACCACACCAGCGCCTATATCCGCTTTTGATGTGACCTCGCCGAATTCCGACCAGCCGGCGGGTGGCGGCGGAATGGATTTTGACCTTGACTTGAACACCGGTGCCGGTGGTGACATGTCGACGGGAGCAGCCGGTGGCGGCGGGCTGGACTTTGACCTTGCGCTTGACACGCCGGCCAAGCCGGCCGCATCCGCGGAAGCGGGGGCGGCACCGGCAGCGTCGTCGAATTTCGACTTTGATCTTTCGAGCCTGTCGCTGGATAGCGGAGATACCGCCAAGCCCGCGGCGGATTTCAGCAAGACCATCGCCACGCAGGTAACGGCGCCCGCGAAGTCCGGCATGCCCAGCCTTGCCGACTTGAGTCTTGATCTTGACGTGCCCGGAAGCGGCTCCAGCGAAGGCGCGAGCGCAGTATCCACCAAGCTCGAATTGGCCAAAGCCTACATAGAAATCGGCGACAGCGAAGGCGCCAAGGAAATCCTGACGGAAGTGTCGCGCGAAGGATCGCCTGCGCAGCAGGCGGAAGCGAAGAAGATCCTCGCGGGCATGTAAGCGTTTCGATGGTTCGTCCAGGGGCGCTCGGGTTGTCACCCGCGCGCCCTTTATTTTTTGCGCCGATTTTTGCACGTATGACGCGGCCGGCAAAGACATTAAGGAACCTCTGATCAAGTATCCGGGATCGCGTTTTGACGAGATTGGCCCAGATGCCAGGCGCGAAGGACGGTCGATATCGAGCATCTCAACCGTCCTTCGCAACACCGCAGATGGGCCAATATCGTCAAAACCCTCCGGGCGTTGGCTTGGCGGGCGGTCTGCTTTGTTGCGCTCCTCGTGAAGGGAGTGCCATTCACTTCGTCGCGCGCCTCGCAGCCCATCCCGCCAAGCCAGCGCGCGACCCGAATACTTGATCAGAGGTTCCTTATAGATGCGTATCGCGCTGGGAATTGAATACAACGGCACCCCCTTTTGCGGCTGGCAATCGCAGCCGTCCGGCTGTGGCGTGCAGGATCATGTCGAATCCGCGCTCAACCGGTTTCTGGCCGCGCCTTCGTCCGCGATTTCGGTGGCGTGTGCGGGGCGCACCGATGCCGGAGTACATGCCTCGATGCAAGTGGTCCACTTTGATTGCGCGATCGGGCGTGATGAAATTGCCTGGGTTCGCGGCGTCAATTCCCACTTGCCAGCGTCGATCAGGATCCTGTGGTCCCGTCATGTCGACGACGAATTCCATGCACGCTTTTCCGCGCGTTCGCGCACCTATCGATACTTGCTCCTCAACGACAGTATCGACGCGGGACTGATGCACGGCCAGGCCGGCTGGTTTCACGTGCCATTGGACGTGACGGCCATGCGGCAGGCGGCAGCGATACTGGTCGGCGAACATGACTTTTCGGCGTTTCGTGCGGCAGCTTGCCAGGCGAAGACGCCGGTCAAGTTTCTCCACGATGCAAAAATCGAGACATACGGTCAATTAATCATGTTCACATTCCGCGCCAATGCCTTCCTGCACCACATGATTCGCAACATTGTCGGCGGCCTCGTTTACGTCGGCGCGGGTCGCCATTCGACGGAGGATTTCAAAAGAATTTTCGACGGGCGCAACCGGTCGAACGCCGCGCCGACTTTCGCGGCCGACGGGCTTTACCTGACGAATATCGAGTACGATGAAAAATTCGGGCTGCCCGCCGCAAGGACGCGATTGCCATTTCCAGGTCGACCATGAATCGTACGCGAGTCAAGATTTGCGGGCTTACCCGCGTCGAAGATGCGCTTGTTGCGGCGCTGGCCGGTGCCGATGCGATCGGGTTGGTCCTGTATGCGGCGAGCCCACGCGCCGTGACCGTGGCGCGTGCCCGCGCAATCAGTGCCGTAGTCCCGCCGTTTGTTTCAGTCGTGGCCTTGTTCGTCAATGCGACGCCGCAGGCCGTGGCCGAAGCCATTGAATCCGTCCACCCGTCGTTGCTCCAGTTTCATGGTGATGAGGACGAGGCTTTTTGCAAGCAGTTTGACTTGCCTTATCTGAAGGCCTTTCGCGTCGGCGCCGAGATGGGCCCGGACGATTTGCTAGAATGCGAGGCAAGGTTTGGTTCGGCAAAGGGCCTGTTGCTCGATACCCTGTCGGCGGATGTCTATGGGGGAAGCGGGGAGACATTTGACTGGGACCAGATCCCGCTGGCGATGCGCAGTCGTGTCGTGGTTTCGGGCGGATTGAATCCACAAAATGTCGCGGGCGCGGTCGCTCGAATCAGGCCGTGGGCTGTCGATGTCTCCAGTGGCGTCGAGTCAGCCGAAAAGGGCATCAAGGACCATCGCAAAATCGCGCAATTTATCGAGGCCGTCAGAAATGCAAATGTATGATCTTCCGGATGCGAGAGGGCATTTCGGTCCGTATGGCGGCGTGTTTGTGGCCGAGACGCTGCAGGCGGCCTTGCAGGCACTGAATCTGGAGTATGCAAAAGCCAGCAAAGACCCGGCATTCATCGCGGAATTCCAGCATGTATTGAAACATTATGTGGGCCGGCCGAGCCCGATCTACCATGCCGAGCGCCTGTCGGATGAATTGGGTGG
>JANNGY010000672.1:0-5721 GCA_031404095.1 Betaproteobacteria bacterium
CTTTTTCGTCACCATTTTCACTCTTGGCAAAGGTCAACTCTGTGAAATCCAATTTGTACTTCGTACGACACCGGGCCTTCGCGCTCGATAGATTTGGCCGGACACACGGCAAGCCCTGCGGCTTGCCATGTGCCTGCCATATGCGAGTGCCCTACCGGGCGCGAGGAGTCCAGTCGCTGGCCGGCGCTTTTCCGTTCTCTTCCCGTGGCATGGCTCGCCATGCCGTGGTCAGTCGAACGAAAAATCGCTCGCCCATCGCCCCACTCTCGAACGCGACCCCATGAAATATGCAGGCTAGCGGAACGTAATGATCTGCGCCGTCGGCGGTTCGACAAAACTCTCCGCGAACTCTTCGATGTCAAATGTCTTGTCGCCGTCTGCCTGAGCAGAACCATCGGCCCTGACACCGGCGAAATCGAACAGGCCCCGGTCGAGCAGGTGTGAGGGCGCGATGTTCTGCATCGCGCGGAAGATGCTGTCGATGCGTCCGGGAAATTTCCGCTCCCAATCCTTGAGCATCTGCTTTACCTGCTGGCGCTGCAGGTTGTCCTGCGACCCGCAGAGGTCGCAGGGAATGATGGGGAACTGCCGGTATTCGGCGTAGGCCTCGAGGTCGGCTTCCTCCACATAGGCCAGCGGACGGATCACGACCTGCCGGCCGTCGTCGGACACGAGCTTGGGCGACATCGCCTTCATTTTCCCGCCGAAGAACATATTCAGGAACAAGGTGTTGACGATGTCGTCGCGATGGTGGCCGAGAGCAATCTTGGTCGCGCCGGTCTCGCTGGCCACGCGGTAGATCACTCCACGCCGCAGCCGCGAACACAGCGAGCACATGGTCTTGCCTTCGGGAATCACGCGCTTGACGGTCGAATAGGTGTCTTGCTCGGCGATCCGGAACGGAACACCGAGCCCCGTCAGGTATTCGGGCAGGATGTGCTCCGGATAACCGGGATGCTTCTGATCGAGGTTGAATGCAAATACCTCAAAGGGCACCGGCGATTTTTCGCGCAACTTCAGCAGGATATCGAGCAGGCCGTAACTGTCCTTGCCGCCGGAGAGGCACACCATGACCTTGTCCCCGGCTTCGATCATGCGGTAGTCGGCGATGGCCTGTCCCACCAGCCTCCGCAGGCGCTTGGTGAGTTTATTGGCCTCAAATTGCTGCTTTTGCGAGCGCGGTGGTGATGCAATATCCATACGCGGCATTTTAACTCGCGACGAGACGCAGAGGACGAAAACATACCAAATACAAGCACTGGCGCGGGCGTCAGGCCGAAAAGTGCCTGAAGGCTGCGCCAGTGCTTGTGTTTCACCTGCGGGAACATCTAAAAACCCTGTCATTCCCGCGAATGCGGGAATCCATTTTTCGTAAATCATTGATGTGCGTAGAAAATTGGATCCCCGCATTCGCGGGGATGACAAGTTTTTGAGGTTTCGAGAAGTTCCCCTGCTTGTCGCAGATTATTCGGCGTCCGCTACACCACCAGTCCGCGTCCTCCATCCACCGCAATGATCTGTCCGGTGACAAACGGTGCATCGAGCATCAGGTATTTCACGGCGCCGGCCACATCTTCCGGCGTGCCGACGCGCCGTAACGGTGTTTGCGCGGTGATGCGCTGCTGCTCGGCCGGCGGAAAATCGTGGCCGCCGGGTTTGCCCACTTCGGGCCACAGGATCGCACCTGGCGCAACGCCATTGACCCTCACCTCCGGGCCCAGTTCCAACGCCAGCGAGCGGGTCAGGCCGGCCAATCCCGCCTTGGCGACCGTATAAACCACAAAATCCTTCAACGGCCGCTCGGCGTGGATATCGACGATGTTGACGATGCTGCCTTGCGTTTTCTTCAGGTAGGGCGCAGCGGCCTGCGACAGGAACAGCGGTGCTTTCAGGTTCGATTCCATCAACTCGATCCAGCAATCCTCGTCGATGCTGCCGACCGGAGTGGCGTAGAAGGCGGAGGCGTTGTTGACCAGCCCGTCGAGGCGGCCGAATGCCGATGCCGCCTGGTCAATCAGGCCCTTCAGCGCGTTGGTCGCGAGCAGATCACCTTGCACCAGCGCGACGGAATGCGCGCGTAGTCCATTCAACTCTTTGGTCAGGTTGTCCGCCTCGGCACGCGAGCGGTTGCAATGCACGATAACGTTGGCGCCCGCCGCGTGCAAGGCGCGCGCGATGGCCGCGCCGACGCGTTTCGCGCCGCCGGTGACGAGTATGGCGGGGGATTGAGAAGGAATGACCATGGGATAATTGCTTACGATAATTCTAACCTCGCAGTGTGTCGGACTTAAAGAATCGGAGCGAAAAATGATATGGGCGAGGGCAGATTTTGCGAGTTTTCGCCTTACGGCGAAAGCCCTGCTTACCCCACTTCACGATTTACAAGCCAATGGTTGTTCCATTGGCGCCGGAAAGCGGGGGAATATGCACCGGCCGGATCATTTTGCAGCCGATCTCCTTTAAGCCCGACACACTGCCGTCGATGCGAACGCCGCTGCCGAAATCCCTCGCCGACTCCCTGCCCGCCCCCGAGGGCGACGCGCTTGCGCATACCCGCGACTGTGCGGCGATGTTGCGCGCGGAAATCGCCAACGGCAACGGCTGGCTGTCGTTCGAGCGCTTCATGACGCTCGCACTCTATGCCCCCGGGCAGGGTTACTACGCGGCAGGCGCGCGCAAGTTCGGCGCCGACGGTGATTTCGTCACGGCCCCGGAAATATCCCCGCTGTTCGGCCAAACCCTTGCCAGGACGATTGCGGAGGTGCTGCGCCAAACCGGCGGCGATGTGCTGGAATTGGGGCCGGGATCGGGAAAACTCGCCAAGGACATTCTTCTGGCGCTGGATGAAATCGGCGTGCTGCCTGGCCGCTATCACCTGCTGGAAGTGAGCGCCGATTTGCGCGATCGCCAACGGCAGGCGCTGGCAACGCTACCCGCGCATCTCGCCGGGCGTGCTGGGTGGCTCGATTCACTGCCCGGCGAATTCACCGGCGTCATCATCGCCAACGAGGTGCTGGATGTTGTCCCTGTGCATCTGGTGACGTGGAAAGGCGGCGAATGGCGAGAGCGCGGCGTCGCGGTCAATGAGAACCAGTTTGTGTGGCGCGACCAGTCGTTGGCAAGCGCGGAACTGCGGGCCGCGACCGCCGGCATCCAGCGGGCCTACCTGGGCAATTCACCGCCGGACGATTACCTGACCGAAGTGGCGCCGGCCGTCAGCGGCCTGGTCAACAGCCTCGCGCAGTCGCTGAAACACGGCGCCATGCTACTCATCGATTATGGATTTCGCGGCGCGGAGTTCTATCACCCCAGCCGTGTTACCGGCACCCTGATGTGCCATTACCGTCACTATGCGCACCCCGATCCCTTCCTCCATCCCGGCCTGCAGGACATCACCGCGCATGTCGATTTCACGTCGGTTGCCGAGGCGGGTGTCGCGGCGGGCCTGCAGTTCGCCGGCTATTCCACGCAGGCACAGTTCCTCCTCGCAAGCGGATTGACCGAGTTGTTGGCGAAAGCGGATCCGGCCGATCCGGTTCGCTACCTGCCGCTGACGAATCAACTGCAGCGTCTGGTTTCACCGGCGGAAATGGGCGAATTTTTCAAAGTGATCGGCTTTACCCGGGGAGAAGTGATCATTCATGCGCTGTCCCGGGCTCGTCCGCTGCCGATTTGATCTACCGCAAAGTCATCGCCGCTGGTGGCTGTATCTTCGCGTTAAACTGTTTCGCCGCGTGCCGGGCCATGGGATGGTTTGTGATTTGTGAGATGGCGCGGCCATCGTTAGCGCCATCAGCCCCGCGCCTGCCGCGGGCCGAATTCAGCAGTTGAACTTGGGGAGTCAAGAAAAATGCCACAAATGATCGGGGTACCAAAAGAAGTATTACCGGGTGAACGGCGCGTTGCCACCGTCCCCGAGGTCGTTGAGAAGCTAATCAAGCTCGGTTTCCCGGTTAGCGTGGAATCCGGCGCGGGGGACGAGGCAAATTGCAGCGACGATTCCTACCGCGCCGCGGGTGCGCAGATCGTCGACGGCGCCGCCAAGCTGTGGACGGCTTCCGACATTGTCTTCAAGGTAAGCGTACCGACCGCTGAAGAAGTCGGTCTGATGCACGAGGGTCAGACCCTGATTACCTTCATCTGGCCGGCGCAGAACCCTGAATTGATGCAGCAGCTCGCGGCGCGCAAGGTCACCGTGCTGGCCATCGACGCGTTGCCGCGCATGCTCTCCCGCGCCCAGAAGATGGACGCACTGACTTCCCAGGCCGGCGTCGCCGGCTACCGCGCCGTCATCGAGGCGGCCAACGCCTTCGGCCGCTTCTTCAACGGCCAGATCACCGCTGCGGGCAAAGTTCCGCCGGCCAAGGTCTTCATTGCCGGTGCCGGCGTCGCCGGCCTCGCGGCGATCGGCACGGCCGCCAGCCTGGGCGCCATCGTGCGCGCCAACGACACCCGTGCCGAAGTGGCCGACCAGGTGGTGTCGCTGGGTGGCGAATTTGTGAAAGTCGATTATGAGGAAGAAGGCTCCGGCGGCGGCGGCTACGCCAAGGTGATGAGCGAGGGCTTCCTGAAGGCCCAGCGCGAAATGTACGCCAAGCAGGCCAAGGAGGTGGACATCATCATTACCACCGCGTTGATACCCGGCAAGCCCGCTCCCCGGCTGATCACTGCGGAGATGGTGCAGTCGATGAAGCCCGGTAGCGTGATCGTCGACATGGCCGCGGAACGAGGCGGCAATTGCGAACTGACCGAGCCCGGCAAAGTCGTGGTCAAGCACGGCGTGACCATCGTGGGCTATACCGATCTGACGAGCCGGCTGGCCAAGCAGTCATCGACGCTGTACGCGACCAACCTGTTCCGGCTCTCCGAGGAACTGTGCAAGACCAAGGACGGGGTCATCAACGTCAATATGGAAGACGACGCCATTCGCGGCCTGACCGTGATCAAGAACGGCGAAGTCACCTGGCCGCCTCCGGCCCTCAAGTTGCCGGCCCCGCCGGCAGCCAAGCCGGCGGCCATGCCCAAGGCACCCAAGCATGGCGCGGCGAGCGCGCCGGCCTCGGCCACCAGCACGGCGATCACATTCCTGGTTGCGGCGGCGCTGTTCTGGTTCATCGGTGCCTATGCGCCGCCAGCGTTTCTTGGCCACTTCACGGTATTCGTGCTGGCCGTTTTCGTCGGCTACATGGTGGTGTGGAATGTGACGCCGGCGTTGCATACGCCGCTGATGAGCGTGACCAATGCGATCAGCAGCATTATCGCCATCGGCGCGCTGGTGCAGGTCGCCCCGCCCCTGGTTGCCGGGGCGACCAGCGTCGACCGGCCGGAGGCGTGGATCCTCGGACTGGCGGTAGCCGGCATCGCGCTGACCTGCGTCAATATGTTCGGCGGATTCGCCGTGACCCAGCGCATGCTGGAAATGTTCCGCAAATAAGGGAGACGAAAAATGTCCGCAACTCTGGCTACCGTCTCCTACATCGGAGCGACCATACTTTTCATCCTCAGCCTGGGCGGTCTCTCCAATCCGGAGAGTTCCCGCCGCGGCAACCTCTACGGCATGATCGGCATGACGGTCGCCGTGCTGGCGACGCTCTTCGGGCCGCGCGTCACGGGCGCCGGCATCCCGTGGATCATCGGCGCCATGGCCGGGCAACACGCCGATCACGGTGAGCGGGATCGGCGCCATGATGATGAGCGGGGTGAGATACGAACGAAACTGCG
>JANNGY010000673.1:0-5518 GCA_031404095.1 Betaproteobacteria bacterium
TGGATGACACTGTCAAATTTTTCGACACAATTTCGCCCCGCTACGATCCCTTCTGGTGCCCAATTCATAAGCCTCCATGTCAAGCTCACTTCTTCAAAATTCGCGCGACGATGTGTGCCTGCAATATGCCGGCAGGGGCTGGGGGCTGGGTGCCGCGTTCCGCCCTTATAATCAACGTTCGGCCCGGGTGGTGAAACAGGTAGACACAACGGACTTAAAATCCGTCGGCGGGTCAAACTGCCGTGCCGGTTCGATTCCGGCCCCGGGCACCAAATGAACTCACCACCACTTCGCAGAATGTGTCGCGCTCCTATCAGGAAACAACTGGTTCTTTGGTGCGAGTAAACACCCATTGGCGTCTCCCATTCCAGCCCAACATTCGCCCATTGCCACCACGCCAGGCGCAACACCCGTCTGGCTGCCCTTTGTCGTCCTGGGCTCAGCCGTCCTGATTGTTTCGAGCGCCGCCATCATGATCCGCCTCGCGCAGGCCGAGGGCATTTCGTCGCTGGGCATTGCCGCCTGGCGCCTCACGCTGGCAGCGGCGATATTGTGGCCGCTGGTTTGGAGCCGGAATCAAGCGCAAATCCGCGCGCTGTCGTCCCGCGACTGGTTCATGGGCGGAATTTCAGGAATCTTCCTTGCGTTGCATTTCGCGTCATGGATTTCCTCTCTGGCCTATACCTCGGTCGCCAGCAGTCTCGCGCTGGTCAGCACCAACCCGGTATGGATTGCGCTGGTATCGTGGCTGTTATTTCGCGAGAGACTCAGCGGCTGGCTGGTACTCGGCATTGCGGCTGCGGCGGGCGGAAGCGCGCTGATTTTCCATTCGGATGCGCAGTTGGCGGCAACGCCTGCCACCAGCAACGCCATGCTGGGCAACACCCTTGCCGTCATCGGCTCCATCACCGTCTGCGGCTACTTGCTGATCGGGCGCAAGCTGCGAAAGACCGTTTCACTCGTGCCATACATCTGGCTGGTTTATTCGTCCGCGGCGCTGGTTTTGATGATCATGGCGCTCGCCGCCGGCGTTTCGCTGACCGGCTATTCCACGGCAGGCTGGCTTTGCCTGTTCGCGCTGGCCCTGGGGCCGCAATTGCTGGGACACAGCGCCTTCAATTGGGCGCTGAAACACGTTTCGGCCACCTTCATCGCCATCGCCATTCTGGGCGAACCGGTCGGCTCGGCGCTGCTGGCGTGGCTGTTTTTTGGAGAGACGTTTGCGCCGCTGCAACTGGCGGGGTTTTGTTTGCTGCTGGCGGGCATTTATCTGGCGTCGCGCGGAGAAGTGACGAAAAAACATGGTGCGCAAGATGATTGACGTCATTATTCCCGTCTACAACGCATACGACGATCTGGTGCGTTGTGTTGCCAGTGTCCGTCGTCACGCCGGTGCCGATTGCCGCATTGTGCTGATTGATGACGCTTCGCCGGATGCCCGTATCAGGACACTGTTTCTCGCGCTCCAGCAGGAAGCGGACAGTCGCCTTCTGTTTTTGACCAATGAGGTTAATTGCGGTTTTGTCGGCACCGCCAACCGCGGCATGTCCTTGAGCCGCAACGATGTCGTGCTGCTCAACTCGGACACGATTGTGACAGCGCGCTGGCTCGAAAAACTCCAGCGGTGCCGGGCTTCCGACACCAGGATTGGAACCATCACGCCGTTTTCAAACAATGCGGAAATCTGCTCGTTCCCGGAGTTCTGCAAAAATAATTCGTTGGACGGCGTCGATATCGAGCGCGTGAATCGCGCGATGGAAATTGCCGCCCAGCCGGCTTACCCGGATATACCGACCGCCGTCGGCTTCTGCATGTCCATTCGTCGCGAACTGCTTGATACGATTGGGCTGTTTGATGCCGAGACCTTTGGACTTGGTTATGGCGAGGAAAATGACTTCTGTATGCGGGCACTGAAGGCCGGTTATCGCAATGTCCTTTGCGATGACACTTACATTGCGCATGTCGGCAGCCAGTCGTTCACGGCGCAGACCCAGGCGTTGAAAGAGCGAAACTCGCAACTGCTATTCGCCAAGCATCCCGAATACCTGGGTATGGTGCAACGCTTCATTGCCGACGACCCGATCGCACCGATTCGTGCGCGGGTGAAGGCACATCTGGCAAAACGCTACACGCTGGCCGACTGGGCAAGGGCAGTATGGCGGGCGTTCTCCGTCCGAAACTGATCCCGCTCCACCGTCACAGGAGGCGCTTGTTCCGCCAGCGCGTCCCTGACGGCCTCGAGATAGCGATAGCCATATCGCGTATCCGGTTCCAGATAGGTGCCTTCGGCCCATTCATTCCACGCATTGAGAAAAATGAGATTCTCAGGCGCCGGCCGTCGCGCGGTCACCTGCACCAGTTGCTTGAACCAGTAAGCGAATCGTTCGGGTGATGCGCCGCTGAAAATTCTCGCCCGGTTGCCGTAGCGCGCGGTATTGTCCCAGTCGACAAAGGCCCCGGGAAACGTCGGCTTGCCGCCATCGCGCTCGACTTTGATGATCTGCTTCCATACCTTTTCGTAGTCGTAAAAGGTGAGGGTGGGCAGGCGCGAATCAAGGACCGCTCGCAGGAAAACCCTTATCCGTTCGGGCAACCGTCGCAACAGGCGCATTGCCAAATCCGGGCGAACCACGGCCTTGTTGTCACTATCGTAGTCAGGCGAGTAGAGCGCCTCAAACGGCTGGAAGTGCATTGACGCGTCAAAATATTTCAGCAATTCTGGAATCGGATACTCGTACTGTTTCATTGCGACAAAGTAAAGGCCCGGCAATCCTCGCTGCTGCGCGAGGCCGCGCCAGAACTCAAACATGTCGCCAATTTGCTCGATGCGATGCGGACGATAAATCAGGAAAACCGGCTTGTCATCGATCCTGATCGCGCGCTTGTCGCTCCAGGCGCGGAACAGGTAATTGAAGTGACGTTCCCACATTTCCCGGTCGGGCCGGTGGGTCTGTTCCTGCAGGATGTGATGGTCTTGTCCGTCCCAGCGCCGCGACCAGGTCTCATTCGCCCAGGCAAGGCAGAAGGGGAAATCGAGTTCCTTCGACTCCAGCATCATGTTGGTCGGCGTCTCGAGCAATTGCTTGCCGTCGAACCAGTAATGGTAGTGACAAAAACCATGCACGCCATATTGCATTGCGAGCGAAATTTGCCATTTCAGCGTTTCCATCTGCGACTGATCGTAGTAACGCTTGTCGAGCGGAACACGCGGCTGGAAATGGTCCTTAAACTGTGGTTCGGCCTTTTTGACATTCACCCAGTCGGTGAATCCCTTGCCCCACCATTCATCGTTTTCGGGAATCGCGTGGAGTTGCGGGAAGTAGAGCGCGACAAGCTTTACCAAATTTTCCTGGTTCATTGGTCAACTGTTTTTCTGGGAATGTGGAAAGGCCCCGCACAGGGCCGGTTGGGACCGCGTTTTATCGGCGCCGTAACTCAGCGCAGCCGGGCGACGATGCGGTTGAATTTATTGACGGCCCGGCGCCATATCGGCGGCGGTAGCGGCTCGACCGTTGACTGCCCACCATAGGCCTGATGCTGGGGCAAGGCAATGTGCAGGTCATCAAATTGCCGCGAGATCCGCGCGCCTTTTCCGGCGAAATAGGCAGCGAATTCTGGCGTCCTGGCCATCTCGACGAGTTCCTTGACCGCTGGCGGCGCATTGTTACCAACGACCAATACTCCAAGCCCCCAGCAATGCGAGAACTCGAAGTGAGGGTATTTCGCTTTGACGCTGTCAAAGAATTTTTGAACGCCGAATCGCTGCGACGCGGGGCCGGTGTTTTCAATATTCACGTTGATGTCGTGAAACAGCACCACCGCACGATCAGATAGCTTCGGCAGCCAGGTATTGAAATCGTTGCTCACGGCCTCGAAAGTATGGGTACCATCGATGTGCAAGAGATCAATCGAGTTGTTCTCGAAGGTTTCAGCAGCCTCATTGAAATCCTTGCGAATCAGCGTCGCGATGTTCGGGTAATGTTCGGCCACGTACCCGGAAATTTCGAGAAAGAGTTCCTCGTCGAATTTCCCCATGTGAATGTCGCCTTCCCACAGGTCGATCCCATAGCATCGGGTATCAGAACCACAGGCCTCGGCGGCCTGACAAAAGGCCGCGAATGACGATCCGCTGTAGGTGCCGAGTTCCACGACGACGGACGGGCGCTGGCGGCACACCAATTCAAAGGCGAACGGAATATGGCCTATCCACCAAGGGGATTTCAGCAATTTTGGCGAAAGGCGTTCGGCCCAGCCGAACTGTTGCGGGTCAATCACAGCGGGATACTCCGACAATTGTTGCGTAAGAACCTAAATTATAAGGAAAGTTTCCCCAATTCACGCTTCTATCTTCGCAATGTTGTCGAGATTAGGGATTGGCCTTTTCAAGTTGGCCGAAATTCGTCTGCCGAGGGCAATCCCGGGCAATTCCACCAACCGGTACGTAATATTGGCTGCGGTCAGTAGTATCAGGAGCGTAATGGCCAGGCCGACCGGATAGCGCCACCCGGCAGATAGCCATTCCCGTGCCAGAAGATTCTTATACACCGGTGTAAGCAGGATCATGATCACCGGATGCAACAGGTAAATGCTGTAACTGCGGTCGCCCAACCATTGCAGAGGCCACGCGCGCAACACGGCAGATGGGAAACGGCATTGCCACAGGCAGACAAGTCCAAGCAGCACCGCCCAGATGGAAAAATACACGCCGGTCCAATTACGCTTCAGCCCGAATGCATCGTAGTAACCTGCGAGCACCAGCCCCGCACATGCCGCCGCCAGAATGAAATGCTCCCATCCCCATCGGCGCCACGCCTGCAATGCCTGTGATTGGGCATACCTGTAAGCGAGCAGGCCGGCCGCAAACGGCGCCAGGTTGGTCAAAAGCGAGAAGTAGGCATACTGCTCCTCGGCTGAACCGGGTACGCTCAGGATGCGCCACACGAGTTCGCTCATCGCGACGGCGCCAAGCAGGAGAAACAGAAGGGGGATTGGGCGATGGGCAAGGTGGAGAATCGCCGGCAAGAACAGATAGAACAGCATTTCAACGCCGACCGACCATCCTGCCCACACCAGGCTTTCGTGTTGCCCGGGAAACAAATTAAAGATGAAAGTGAGATTAATCAGCAGCACCTTCCAGTCCGGGATTCCACCCCACCACAACATGCAGCAGACCATCAGGTAGAACAGCGGCGCAATCCGGAAAAAGCGCTTTATCAGGTATGCGCCGTACGAGGCCGGCGTGAAAGTGCTCGAGTGGTAGAGCGATAGCGCACTGAGGCCAAAAAACAGGAGCACACCGAGATTGAAATGGGTGGTTGTAAAAGTGAGCCAATGCGGCGCCGGAATTTTCGCAATATATACAAAATGAAACAACACGATCGATAGCGCCGCCAGTCCGCGCAAGCCATGAATGCCTTCCAATTTTCGATCTGCCGGAATTAGCGGTGCGCCGGGATTCACCTTGTTTCAACTCGCATTTTGGGCTGTAGGGGATGACTATCGAGTGGCGTCGGAATCC
>JANNGY010000674.1:0-2208 GCA_031404095.1 Betaproteobacteria bacterium
GGCCGATCTTCACGTCGCCGCTGTCCGGCTTCTCGATGCCCTGGATCAGCTTGAACAGGGTTGACTTGCCGGCGCCGTTCGGGCCGATCACGCCGACGATGGCGCCCGGTGGCACGCGGAATGAGAGATTGTCGATCAGCACGCGGTCACCGAAGGACTTGGTGACGCCGACGAACTCGATCACCTCATTGCCGAGACGCTCCGCGACCGGGATAAAGATTTCCTGGGTCTCGTTGCGCTTCTGGTATTCGTAGCTGGAGAGTTCCTCGAAGCGCGTCATGCGCGCCTTCGATTTGGCCTGACGGCCTTTCGGATTCTGCCGCACCCACTCGAGCTCTTTTTTCAACGTGCGCTGGCGTGCCGACTCGCTCGATTCTTCCTTCTTCAGGCGGTCCGACTTCTGTTCCAGCCACGAACTGTAATTGCCTTCGTATGGAATGCCGGTGCCGCGATCGAGTTCGAGGATCCATTGCACGGCGTTATCCAGGAAGTAACGGTCATGGGTGATGCCGACCACCGTGCCGGGGAACTTCTGCAGGAACTGCTCCAGCCATTCGACGCTTTCGGCATCGAGATGGTTGGTCGGCTCGTCGAGCAGCAGCATGTCGGGTTTGGAGAGCAGCAGGCGGCACAGTGCCACGCGGCGTTTCTCGCCACCGGATAACTTGCCGACGACCGCATCCCATGGCGGCAGGCGCAGCGCGTCCGCGGCGATTTCGAGTTGCGTTTCAGTATTTTCGCCGCCTTCCGCGGCGATGATGGCTTCCAGCTTGTGTTGTTCGGTGGCCAGCGCATCGAAATCGGCATCCTCGTCGGCATAGGCGGCATAGACTTCGTCGAGCCGCGCTTTGGCCTGCAATACGCCGCCAATGCCTTCCTCGACCGATTCGCGCACGGTCTGGTCGGGATTCAGTTGCGGCTCCTGCGGCAGGTAGCCGATCTTGATGCCAGGCATCGGTACCGCTTCGCCTTCGATTTCCTTGTCCAGGCCGGCCATGATCTTGAGCAGCGTGGATTTGCCTGAGCCATTGACCCCGAGCACGCCGATCTTGGCGCCGGGGAAAAATGACAGCGAAATATTCTTGAGAATCTGGCGTTTGGGCGGAACAATCTTGCCCACGCGATTCATGGTGTATACGTACTGAGCCATGGTTTTTTACTGCCTTGCGAAGTGAATGGAACTTGGTATTGCGGGGAAGCCGTAGTGTACGCGAGTACGGGTCAAAAGTGAGCAATACACCATTACCCAGCGGTGAAAATTCATTCAAAATGCGTAGTCGCGGCACGCCGATACGTATTCGGCGCGGCGTCCGCAGGTACCTCCGCCATCTATACGTCTAAACTGCCCATATCGGGGGAATGCGTGATGAACACGAAATTCGACGCCATCGTCATCGGTACCGGCCAGTCCGGCCCCTCCCTCGCCGTGCGACTGGCCAACGCGGGACACAAAACCGCTATCCTCGAGCGCAAGCTGTTCGGCGGCACCTGCGTCAATGTCGGCTGTATTCCCACCAAGACACTGATTGCCAGCGCGCGCGCGGCGCATGTCGCGCGGCGTGGCGAAGACTATGGGGTGATGGTAGATGGCGCCATTCGTGTCGACATGGCCAGGGTAAAGGCGCGCAAGGACGTCGTGGTCAGCCAGTCCAACCAGGGGGTCACCAACTGGCTGAAAGGCACCGACAATCTCACGGTAATCGAGGGTCACGGCCGGTTTGAGAGCCCGCATTCGGTGCGCGTCAACGGCGATCTTCTTGAAGCGGGCAAGATTTTCATCAATGTCGGCGGCCGGGCCTCGGTTCCCGATATTCCCGGACTCTCCGACATCGACTACCTGACCAACTCGAGCATGATGGATGTCGATTACCTGCCCGAACATCTGGTCATCATCGGCGGAAGTTACATCGGCCTTGAATTCGCGCAAATGTATCGGCGCTTCGGCAGCAAGGTAACGGTGCTCGAAAACGGACCGCGTATCGTCAGCCGCGAAGATGAGGAAGTCTCAGGGGCCCTAAAGGACATCCTGGCCGCCGAGGGTATCCAGTTCCGGTTCAACGCCAAAAACCTGAATGTTGCAAAGACACCAACCGGCATCGCTGTTTCGATGAGCGACGGCAACAACTCTCAAGAAATCACCGGGTCGCACCTGCTGCTGGCGGTGGGACGGGTACCGAACACCGATGACCTCGGACTCGACAAAGCGGG
>JANNGY010000675.1:0-2184 GCA_031404095.1 Betaproteobacteria bacterium
TCGATGAGTATGTCCGCGCGGGGAAGATCAAGACGGGCCACAAGGTCATGCTGCAGGGTGTCGGCGGCGGTTTTACCTGGGGCGCATCGCTGGTGACCATGTAATGGCGGACCGATGAAACTGGCGATAGTGTTTCCGGGACAGGGTTCGCAGTCGGTTGGCATGCTGAAAGCCTACGCCGGGCTGCCGGAAATCGATGCGGTGCGCGCGGAGGCGGCCGCCGCGCTAGGCGCGGATTTCCTGCGCCTGCTCGACGAAGGGCCGGCCGAGCAACTGAACCTGACGGTCAATACGCAGCCGGCGATGCTGACCGGGGCTGTCGCGGCCTACCGCGCGTGGCGTGCAGCCGGCGGCGCCGCGCCCGCAATCGTCGCCGGCCACAGCCTGGGTGAGTATTCCGCCCTTGTTGCCTCGGGTGTGCTTTCGTTTCGGGATGCCTTGCCTTTGGTCAAGTATCGTGCGCAGTGCATGCAAGAAGCCGTGCCGGAAGGGACTGGCGCGATGGCGGCGATCCTTGGTCTGGATGACGACGCGGCGCGCGCTGCCTGCGCGGAAGCCGCGCAGGGCGAGGCCGTCGAGGCGGTCAATTTCAATTCACCCGGCCAGGTGGTTATCGCTGGTCACAAGAACGCGGTCGCACGCGCAATTGAGGCCTGCAAGGCGCGCGGCGCCAAGCGCGCGATGCCGTTGCCGGTGAGCGCGCCGTTTCACAGCAGCCTGATGCAGCCCGCGGCAGCAAAGCTGGCGACGTACCTGGAGAAAATCGCATTTCTGGAACCCGCCATTCCGTTCGTTAACAATGTCGATGTGAAGGAAGAAAAAGATCCGTTCAGGATCAAGGATGCCCTCGTGCGGCAGGCTGCGTCGCCCGTCCGCTGGGCCGAAACGATCCGCCATATGGCCGCGCTAGGCGTCACGCACGTCGTCGAATGCGGGCCCGGCAGGGTGCTCACCGGTATGGTCAAGCGCATTGATGCGCGCCTGCAGGGCTTCGCCGCCACCGATCGTGCCTCGCTCGAGCAGGCGCTTTCGAGCGTGGGGAAAGGCTGAGCGTGCTCGAGGGCAAAATTGCATTGGTCACCGGCGCATCGCGAGGCATTGGTCAGGCGATCGCCATCGAACTGGCGCGGCAGGGCGCGCGCGTGGTTGGCACGGCGACCACCGAAGCCGGTGCCAAATCGATCGATGCGGCCAACCTGACTGGCAGAGTCCTCAACGTGCGCGACGCCGCGCAGAGCGACGGGCTGCTGGGCGCGATCCAAAAGGAATTCGGCGACATCGGCATTCTTGTCAACAACGCCGGCGTCACGCGCGACAACCTGGCGCTCAGGATGAAGGACGCGGACTGGGACGAGGTGATCGAGACCAACCTGACATCGGGATTCCGCCTGTCGCGCGCAGTCATGCGCGGCATGATGAAGGCGCGCTGGGGGCGCATCATCAACATCACCTCGGTGGTCGGCGCTTCGGGCAATGCAGGCCAGGCCAATTACGCGGCGGCCAAGGCCGGCATCGTCGGGCTTTCGAAATCACTTGCGCGCGAACTGGGCAGCCGCAACATCACGGTGAATTGCGTCGCACCCGGGTTCATCGACACCGACATGACGCGCGCACTGCCTGACGCGCAGAAAGACGCGCTGCTCGCGCAGATCCCGCTCGGCCGGCTCGGCCAGCCCGATGACATCGCCGCGGCGGTCGCGTATCTTGCGTCTCCCGCGGCGGGCTACATTACCGGCACGGTGCTGCACGTCAACGGCGGGATGTACATGTCTTGATTCCGGTAAAATATTGATTGCGAACAGGGAAGGAGCGGGGCATGGAAAACATCGAACAACGCGTGAAGAAAATCATCGCCGAACAGCTTGGCGTCAACGAGGCCGAGATCAAGCCGGAGTCCTCGTTCGTCGACGACCTGGGCGCCGATTCGCTCGATACCGTCGAGCTGGTCATGGCCCTCGAGGAGGAATTCGAAACCGAAATCCCGGACGAGGAAGCCGAGAAGATCACCACGGTGCAACTGGCGATCGATTACGTGAAGTCGCACGCCAAGGCCTGATCGTTCCCGACAGTGCAGCGCCGAAGAGTCGTCGTCACCGGGCTGGGC
Source organism: Betaproteobacteria bacterium (assembly GCA_031404095.1). Lineage (GTDB taxonomy): Bacteria > Pseudomonadota > Gammaproteobacteria > Burkholderiales > Usitatibacteraceae > UKL13-2. Next base: position 2,105 of record JANNGY010000675.1, read on the forward strand.
GTCATCAGCCCGGTGGGCAACAGCGTGCCGGATGCGTGGCAGAGTGTGCTTGCCGGCAAATCCGGCGTCACCCGCGTTAC
>JANNGY010000676.1:0-4331 GCA_031404095.1 Betaproteobacteria bacterium
GGCGCGGGCCAATATGCACTGACCTACTTCGCGCAGACGACTCCGTCGCTGCAAGGCGTGCTCGGCTTGCGCGCTGAAGCGTGGAACCCGACCAACTCTGGCTGGGCGACGCCACGCGCGCGCCTCGAATACCGCCGCGAGTTCCAGGGCGACCGCGACGCCACTCTGGCCTACGCCGACACGGCCGGCGGCACCCGCTACATCGTCAATTCCAGCGCCCTCTCCCGCAATACGCTGCTGCTCGGTCTGGGCGCGGATTTCATTCGCCGCGGCGGCCTGACGATCGGCCTCGATTACCAGTTGCAGCACAATTTCTCGAAAGACTCGGCACAGGGACTGCGCCTGAATTTCATGCAGGACCTCGATTCGCTGGGTTCCCCTTCGGCGCTGCGCAGCTTCTTCAGCATCCCGAAAAAGCCCGAGAAAATTCAGGTCGATGCCGGCTTCATGTATGACACCAACGTGACCCGCTCGAACACGGAAAAAGACAAGCGCTCGGATCGCGTCTACAGCGCAAACGTCGGCAAGGGCTTCCGCTTCGAATTCGAGGATGAGGAAAATATTCGCGCCAACGTGACCGTGACCCTCGGCGGCGAGAAATTCCAGCGCTACGATGGGCTGAGCCGCGTGATGGCCGGCATCGAAGGCGAGATCCAGTATCGTACGTCGTCCGAATTCGATGCCGTGACTTTCGCCGCGTTTGCCCGTTCAAACGTGGAGCGCTATCGCAGCGATTTGCGCAACGGCTATCGTTACACCGCCGGTATTTCCGCACGGCAATCGCTGACTGACCGCATCGATATTTTTGCCGCCCTGGCGCACAACGGGCGCATCAGCGAAAGTTCGGTATTCACCAATCGCGACAATGGGTTCCGCATGAACCTCGATTACTCGCTCAGCGATCGCGAAGTGCTGTATGCGACGGCCGAATACCGGCGCGGCAATACTTTCTCCACCGGCAGCGCGACGCTCGGCAACCTCGACATCGCCGATGTGTTCGCCGTCGATGATGCGTACCCGGGCGAGGGCCTGTTCGTCTACCGGTTCGAAGCCAGTGGGATTATTTCCACGCTGGGCTACAACCTCGGCTTTGGCCCGCGCCACTCGCTGGACGTCTCCTGGCGGCGCGCGACGATTACGCCACGCCAGAAATCATCTTTCTCCGGCGGGAGTTCGAATTACGTGGCCGACCAGTATTCCCTCATTTACCTGGTTCGCTTCTAAAGTGTTCGTCAAATTGCGTTTCAAACATCAGTGTGGTTCCTTGCGTCACCTGGCGCCGATTACTTCCCCCTTTGAAAAGGGGAAGTGCCTGGCGATGGATGCGGGAAAAATGAAACTTGAGATCTTCAACAAATTTGTAGAGGACACGATCGTGCGCTACCGAACCCCACTTGCCTCGGCCTCGCTAATTGCATCGATGCTGGTTTCATCCCTGCTTCTCTCCGCCTGCGGCGGCGGTGGCGGCAGCAGCGCGGACGTCAATCCCAAGGCTGATCCCGAACCGGTCGCGGTCAGCGGCCCGGACAGCTTCCTGCTCTTCCCCAATCCACAGGTTCAGGACGACGGCAGCGTGCAGATGAATACGGCCGCCTACCAGCAGGCCTATTACGCCGCCATCGACCCCACCAACGCCCGCGACACGGCGACGAAGTGGAAAGCGGCCAATGGCTTTGACACCGGTTCCGGCAGCCAGATCACGGTTGTCTTCGGCGACAAGAAGGACCTCGGTTATGGCCGCCGCATGACTGTCCGCCGCAGCACTGACGGCGCGCTGGCCTTCTTTGTCGAGAACTACCTTATCAAGAACAACGGCGCCTACGCCTATTCCACGCTCAATCTCGATGCGGCGGTGGTACGCGATACGCAATGGATGGTCGGCATCAACGCCATCGAATTCAGCCCCGGCCCGAATGGCGGCGCCGCGTTTCCGAAGTTCTACAACTTTAACGCCGTCACCGGCGAGCGCGCGGTGTTCGTCGATCTCGACGGCCGCGGCGAAAAAGCGATGCCGGGGCCGTGCATCAGTTGCCATGGTGGCCGCGGCGATGCGCTGATGCCGCCGGATGCGAATGGCAAGCAGCGGTTCAACCTGGTGCAGAACGGCGCATCTCAAGCACGCGGCGACGTCCAGGCTCACCTGCATCCGTTCGAGCTTGACTCATTCGATTTTTCAAGCACGCCAGGATTTACCCGCGCGGAGCTGGAAGCGCCAATCAAGACGATCAACAAGTGGATACTTTGCACCTACCCCTTGCCGGCGCCGTCCAGCGCCCCGGAGGATGCCTGCCGGCGCCCCGCCCTGCCCAGCGAATGGCAAGGCACGGCCGCGGACCTGATCAAATCCGCCTACGGCGGCGACGGCTTGCCCAACGCCACTTTTTCGGACAAGTATGTACCGGCATCGTGGGTGGCTGCGGGACAAACCACCCTCTATCAGGAGGTCGTCGCGCCTTCTTGCCGCACCTGTCACATCATGCGTGGCACCGGACTGCAATCGGATCTTGATTTCACCAGCTACCAGAAATTCAGCGGCTACGCCGATCGAATCAAGGCGCACATTACCGATCGCGGCAACATGCCACTGGCGAAAATCGTCTACGACGCGTTTTACGGCTCCACCCGCCCCGACCTCGTCGCCACGTTCCTGCAAGACCAGGGCTACACCGCCAAGACAGCCACCGGCGCGACACTGCTGCCGGGCCGGCCGATCGCCGACCCGGGTCCATCCCGCGTGGTGCGGCGCGGCCCGACAACGCTGTCGGCGGCCGGCAGCCTGTTTGCCAATGCCTATGCCTGGACTCTCGTCTCCGGCCCGGCCGGCGGCGCAACGCTTGCCAACGGCAACACGGCGCAGGCGACGTTCAATGCCACGCTTGACGGTACATACGTTGTGCAATTGGTGGCGAGCAACGGGTCGCAACAAAGCACGCCGGCCCAGCTCACGATGGTGGTCAACAATGCGTTGTCACCTGCCCCGTCGGCCATTCGCTTCGCCGATATCAAATCGGTGCTTCAATCCACGCCGGCCGGCTGCACCAACTCGAACTGCCACAGCGTCGGCGGCGGCGTAGAGGCGACGGCGCCGGTGTTGTACACCAGCGTCGACCGCAATGGCGATGGCTCGATCGACGCCACCGATGACCAGTGGTTCTACGCCGAAGTGCGCAGCCGCATCAATTTCACCGACATCGGCGCAAGCCCGCTATTGCGCAAGCCGTCCAACAATCATCACAACGGCCTGCTGCGGCCTGGGTTCGCCGCAGACAAGGCGCCGGGCGAAAGCACGCGGGCCAGCTACGATTTGTTCCTCAACTGGATCCTGAACGGCGCGCCACAATAGAAAACGGCGGGCATTTCTGCCCGCCGTTTTTTCTTGTTCTTCATTCCCGCCGCTACGGGAAAACAACCCGTAGGGTGCGCACTGCGCACCGTTGCCATACCCAGATTGGCCATTGCCAATGGTGCGCGGTGCGCACCCTACGTATTGCGCCGAGAATCAATAATTCCTTCGCGGCGCCGTATAAGCCTCGTTCGGGAAGATGAACGGCGGCGTCCTGCCGACCAGGGTCTCGATCAGCGCGAGTTCCAGATCGGTGTGGTTGATGAACGGCGCATTGCGGATGTTCTTGCCTTTCGCGCCGTCTTTCACGATGTACACCGGCCGGTCGTGCTGCTTGGCGACAATATTTTCCTTGCTGTCCGGGTCGGTGTTCGACTCGACCGAGGTCGAGCCGTAACAGGTGCAGAAATAGGTCTGGTCCTCCTCGGCTTCCATGTAGAAACCGGTGCCGCGAATGCCGACCGTTGCCGTTGGGCTGCGTATACGCATCGGCGTGTTGCGCGAAACCGACAGCAACGCGCCGGACAGCATGCGCAGGCCGGAGATGATCAGCGAGTCTTCCTTTTTGGCCGCTTCGATGATGATGTTGCTGCCACCGCGCAGGATCATCGCGTTGGTGTTGACCACCAGCACCAGTTCACTGTCCTTGCTGGTCTTGACCGTGTCGCCCGGGACCACCTTCGTTTGCAGCGTGGCCGGTTGGTCATTGACCGTGGCGCTGCCGGAAATGCGGTAGATCGACTGATTCGGCGGAAGGCGCGCCGGCTTGGAACCAAAGATGTTGGCAACCTGCGCATTGGCGCCGGGGATGCCGAGCGAAAACAGGCCGGCGGACAAGGCCTGAATCAATTGCCGGCGCCGCGGGTCTTCGGCTTCTTCTGAATATTTCATGCGTGCTCCTCAAGGTGGAATGAGCTGTGTACGACAAACCTGTTACGCTGGATTCACGGCGATGGTAACACGATGGAATGAATGCCGGTATCAGGGG
>JANNGY010000677.1:0-3513 GCA_031404095.1 Betaproteobacteria bacterium
ACGAGTTCCGCAGCGGCCCGCGTTAGTGAGCAGCGCAGGGAACCCCCCGCGCTTTTGCGGGGGGCGACGAACCCGGGGCGGCTTTCTTTGGTTACTTTCTTTGCAGAAACAAAGAAAGTGACTTGCCGCCGGGCAACCCCCGGCATCATCGCGGGCTGATATGCCTTCACGCGACTCAACGCATCCTGGCGATATATCCCAATCATGCGTCATCCCCCCTCAAGTGGTCTGCGGTTTCCAATGCATCAATATCGACCGGACTATCGATTCCCGCTGCAGGACCTGCGATGTCTGGAACAGCCGCTGCAATAATGAACAGGAACGCACCGGCCGCCACGATTCCGCCTACAGCGATCCAATTGACTCCCGCGCCAGCCGCATATTGCGAGCCGCCATAAATCACGCCGCACACAAGGCATGCGAACGCCAGAAAGAAGCATGAGTTTTTGGCGGCTTTGCCCACGTGCGCGAGTTCCCTAGTTCCGCAACGGCTTGCCGGTCTTCAACATGTGCTCGATGCGCGACTGAGTCTTTTCCGTCTTGGCCAGCTCGCAGAAGTGCTTGCGTTCCAGCGCAAGCATCCAGTCCTCGTTCACCATCGAACCCGGCTCGACTTCACCGCCACACAGGCAGGCAGCGATGCGCGAGCTGATGTCGTAATCGTGATCGGAGATGAAGCCTCCCTCTTTCATGTTGATTAACATCATTTTCAGCGTGGCGATGCCGGTGTTGCCGGCAACCGGGAACGAGGTTGGCGCCAAAGGCGGGCGATAACTCGCGTTGGCCATCGCGCGTGCCGTTTCCAGCGCCACGTACAGCAGCTCGTCCTTGTTGAATATGATGGTGTCGCGCCAGCGCATGTGGCCCATCTCCTTGGCCTCAAGTGCGCTCTTCGATACCTCGCCCATCGCCGCATGCTTGAACGATTTCTGGAGGTAAGGCATCAGGTCGCCACCATTGGCGGCGAGCGCGGCGCGCAGCGCCATCTCTTTCAAGCCGCCGCCGGCCGGCAACAGGCCCACACCAACTTCCACCAGGCCGATGTAGCTTTCAATTGAAGCGACGACCCGATCCGAGTGCATCTGGAATTCGCAGCCCCCGCCCAGCGCCATGCCATCGACGGCAGAGACGACCGGAATCATGCTGTACTTGAGCCGCTGCGACGTCGCCTGGAACTGCGAGACCATGGCTTCGAACTCGTCGAACTTGCCAGCCTTCAATCCTTCCAGCGCCTTCACCAGGTTGGCCCCGGCGGCAAACGGCGGCTCGGTCTGCCAGATCACCAACGCCTTGTAATTCGCCTCGGCTTCATCGATGGCCCTGTTCAGCCCTTCCAGCACGTCGCTGCCGATGGCGTGCATCTTGGTCTTGAACGAAACGATCACCACATCTTCCTGGCCCTTGACGGTCCACAGGCGCACCGCCTCGGTTTCGAATATCGTGTTGCCTTTGTCGGCCTTCTCTCCCAACAGCAATTCGGGGAAAAGTTGACGCTGATATACCGGCAGCGTCGAACGCGGCACGCTCTTGCCGGTTTTGGCAGAGAACGAGCCTTCAGACGAATGCACTCCCTTCCTGCCATCGGTCACCCAGGCCGGCAATGGTGCGCTCGACATGGTTTTGCCGGCCGCGATGTCTTCGCTGATCCATTTCGCCACCTGCTCCCAGCCGGCGGCCTGCCAGGTTTCAAACGGGCCCATCTTCCAGCCGAAGCCCCAGCGAATCGCAAAGTCAATGTCGCGCGCCGAGTTGGCGACATCGCCCAGATGCACCGCGATGTAGTGGAACACGTCGCGGTAAATCGACCAGAGGAACTGCGCCTGCGGATGGGGACAGGCGCGCATTGCCGCGAACTGCTCCGCGGGGTTGCGGACTTTCAGGATGGCGGTGACTTCATCGGCGACCTTGGCGCTGCCGGCGACGTAATCCTGCTTGGCGAGATCCAGCACCAGGATGTCCTTTCCCTTCTTGGTAAAAAAGCCAGCCTTGGTCTTCTGCCCGAGCACGCCCTTGTCGATCATCGCCTTCAGGTAGGCGGGTACGGCGTAATACGTGTGCCAGGGATCCTTGGGCAGATTGTCATCCATGGTCCTGAAGGTATGTGCCAGCGTGTCCAGTCCGACCACGTCGGCGGTCCGAAAGGTGGCGCTCTTGGCGCGGCCGATCGCGGGGCCGGTCAGTGCATCGACTTCATCGAAGGCCAGTTTGAAGGCCATCGTATGGTGCATGGTCGCCGCGATGGAGAACACACCGATGCGGTTGGCGACGAAGTTTGGCGTGTCGTTGGCGCGGATGACGCCCTTGCCGACCGTGGTCACGAGGAACGACTCAAGCTGATCGAGGATCACCGGCTCGGTGTCCGGTGTCGAGATCAGTTCCACCAGTTTCATGTAGCGCGGCGGATTGAAGAAGTGCACACCGCAAAAACGGTGGCGCAGCGATTCCGGGAATACCTTCGACAGTTCGGTGATCGACAGGCCCGAGGTATTGGAGGCAAAGATCGCGTCTTGGCGGATGAACGGCGCGACCTTTTCATAAAGCGATTTCTTCCAGTCCATGCGCTCGGAGATCGCTTCGATCACCAGGTCGCATTCCTTCAGCCATTCAAGGTTTTCGTCGTAGTTCGCCGGCGTGATCAATGCGGCCCTGGTCTTGCTGGCAAAGGGATCGGGCGCCAGTTTCATCATGCCGTCAATGGCCTTGGTGACGATGCCGTTCTTCGGGCCTTCCCTGGCCGCGAGTTCGAACAGGATTGACTTCACGCCCGCGTTGGTCAAATGCGCCGCAATCTGCGCGCCCATCACGCCGGCCCCGAGGACGGCGACTTTTCTGATATGGAAATTACTCACTTGAGACTCCTGGTATGCATTTATCAAGAAAATTGTTTGGGCCACAGATTAACGCAGATGAACACAGATAAAAAACGAAAACCCAAGCACTGGCGCGGCTCTTGAGGCAGAAATACCCGGAAAGGCGCACCAGTCCTTGTACTACGCCTTTATCTGTGTTCATCTGCGTTTATCTGTGGCAAAAAATATTTTGTTCATTCAGCCGGAACCAACCGTGGCTTGCGCTGATCGTCGACCGCCACATAGGTCAACTGCGCCTCGGTCACCTTCACCACCTCTGCGCCAAACCGCTGCCGCTGGGCAAACACCTCGACATCGACCGTCAACGACGTGCGACCTACTTTCACCACGTCGGCATAAAAACTCACCAGATCACCCACCAGCACCGGCTCCTTGAACTGAAAAGAATTTACCGACACGGTCACCACCTTGCCGCGCGCGCGCGCCGTCGCGGGTACGCTGCCGGCCAGGTCAACCTGGGCCATCACCCAGCCACCAAAGATCGTGCCGTGGGCATTGGTGTCGGCCGGCATCGGGATGATCCGAATCACCGGCTGCCGGTCTGCCGGCAGCTGGACCACTTCACAGAACGCCTCGCCAGTCTCGTGGGTCATAGCACATGTCCTCTGTACATTTCTTCAATGGCCATCGCGTACTTCTGCAC